>RFHL01000661.1 GCA_003696875.1 Bacteroidota bacterium
GCTTTCCCCGCCCAGGCATGAATGCCCACAATCAGTACCTACAGACGGCCCTGGAGATCGGGCTACCGGGGCTGGGTCTGTGGTTGCTATGTTTGGGAACCTTCCTCTGGCTGGCCTTTCGCCGGCGGGACAGCCTGCTGGCGGGCATGGTCCTCCTCTTTGCTGTCTCCTGCCTGGGCGAGGCCATGCTCAACCGGCAACTGGAAACCGCCTTTTTCATGCTTTTTGCCAGTCTGCTCGCGGCCTTGCCGCGCCAGGGGACCCGCCACTACCGGCGGATACAACCACACCTTAGTCCACCACCGGATACAGCTCCGGCCGGTAAAATGGAATGAGCGCCATGATGACCGCAGGCCGGTAGAGGGTTTCCCGCACGATGGCATCATGCGTGAGCAAACCGATGGCGCCATTGACCTGCTTGGAATTTTCCTGGCCAAAGATGCGGTCATCAGCCTCACCCAGTTCGAGGCCCTCACTGAGCAGCACCGCCACCGGCGGCGGCAGCATAAAGGTGGCCGTACGGGCCTGCCCTTTTTGCTCCTTCCCTTCGACGACAATCCAGGCAAAGGCCCCCAGCCCCCCATCCATAGGGGCCACGCCCCCCTCAATGCCGATCCAGAGATCGGCCTCGGGCCGGGCCGCCCGCGCCCCGCCGGCCCGATTGCGGGCCCCGGTCAGGGTTTCTTCTTCGGAAAAAGGCTGGTCAGCTACGTCAGAAGGTACGCCGATGCCCTCACACTGGCAGGAAACATCGGGAAAGAGCGCGGCAAAGCCGCGCCGGGCGGCTTCGATCTTTACGGGGTTTTTAGAGGCGACGATCAGGTGCATGAAGTGGGGAAGTGGGTAAATAGGGGATTGAGAAGCGATTCTCGGGATTTCACTACGTTCAACAGTGGAGATCGGCCCCGGAGGGTCAGAGGGGAAAGTGCCTCAGCTTCTTCTTCCTTTGATCAGGGCTTGAATATGAGGGAGCAGGCCAGCGACACCTTCCTCAATCGGCAGAACGACGGGTAGGGCGAGTTCATCCTGATAGCGGGCCTGCCAGGCCTGGGCTTCAGCGAGGCTAAGTCCCTGGGTATTGAGGGCGAGGCCGAGGGGTTCGCTGCCATACAGGCGGATGAGGGCGCACTCGCTACGGGGATCGGGCAAGCGGTGGGGCAGGTGCTCCCAACCCTCGAAATGGGTACGTCCGGGCGGGTGTACCAACACGACGCCATCGGCGGCGCAGGAAACAAGCAATTCACTGCCACAAGGGCCGCTGGGGTTGCGCAAGGCGGCCTGTCCTTCGATGAAGATCACATCAGGCTGAACTTCTTCATAGCAGCGAACGATGGCGTGCTCCAGCTCCCCCGCGACAAAATCGTTGAGGGTGGCGTCAAAAATGAAGCCATAGCGCCAGCCTTGCATCCAGCCGGTCTGCCCGGTATAAATCATCTCGGCCCGCAGGCCCGCGGCCCGGCAGGCCTCCACCAACATGCGAGCGGTGGTGCGCTTGCCCACGGCACAGTCAGTGCCGATCACCGGAATCTTGGGGCAGCGCACACTATGGATGGCTCCACTCCAGAAGTGGAGCTGCTCGCGGGGCTTTGGTTTCCGCACATCTATGAGACGAGCGTGATACTGGTCTGCCATAGCCACCAGTTCGGCAAAGTCGGTCAGAAACTCATGCAAACCATTGACGATGGAGATGCCCGCCCTTAGGGCATCCTTGAGCAGGGGCATCCACTCTTCCGGCAAGCGGCCCCCGTGGGTGGCAATGCCCAGAATGAGGTAGTCAGGCGGCTCAGCCGCCTGGGCAAGGTAATCCGAGAGGGAACCCACCACCGGTATACCCCGAGGCGTCCCGTCGAGCAGGGTGCCGGCGTCATGGCCTTCAGCAAGGCTGTCAATCACCGCCAAGATGCGGTAGCGCTCGGTGCCCCGGATCAGGCCGTGGGCGGTCTTGCCAGCGATGCGCTGAAAATGCTGATGGGTAAATACGACTGCGGTGCCGTCCATGGGGAAATTCATAAGTGTGTGTATGCATGGCAGAAGGACGATGGGGGTGAATAAGCCCCCATTTCCCTCTGGCTTCTCGGGTCGCCCCCTGTTTATCTTAAATAAAGGTAGGGAGTTATCGCCAATAAAAAAGCGGCAGCTTCCTGGTGGAAGCTGCCGCTCGGAAGGGGATGGTGCGAGGCCTAGTAACCGTAGCCACGGGCTTCGGCCTGGGCACGCTTGTCTACCACCTCAGCCAGCTCGGTGAGGCCGGCCTCAATCTTGTTTTGCAGGCTCACCTGCCCCTGAGAGACGATAGACTCTCGCAAGGAGGTCAGGGTTGACTCGGGGGCCTCGCCCGCCTCAGTAATTCCCGTCACCTGCAGCACATAGACCGCTTTATCACCCTGAATGGGCTCGCTGATCACGCCTTGCTCCAGGCTCATAGCCCGACCGATCACCACCCGGTCATTCCCGATGCCGGGAATGGTGTTGCTCTCAAAGGTTACGTTGTCGGCGCTGGCCACGGTGGCCCCGACACCATAGGCGTCTTTCATGGCGTTGAGGTCCTGCCCGCTCATCTCGCGCAGCTGGCGGGCGATCTGCTCGCCTTTCTTTTCGTTGCGCACCTTGAGGGTGACTTCATCGCGTACATCGTCGAGATCACGCAGGCCTTCTTCTTTCTTTTCGGTTACCTGAGCGATGACATAGTTATCATTGATGCGAAGGACCTTGGAGATCTCGCCCACATCGGAGAAGATGGCCCAAACGATGAGCTCACGGCCACCATTGAGGCCCAGCACGTCACGGCTCTGGTCGGTAAGGGCATTGCTCTCGAAAGCGACGACATTGGCGGCGGCAGCACTTTCGTTGATATCCTGGGTGCTGATCAGTTGCGAGGCAAAGAGGTTGGCTTCGCCATATACGCTGTCACGGGTCGAGGTGGAGTAGATGATTTCCTCCTCAATCTCGGCGATGTCGTAGGTGCGGTTGGTCTTGGCGACCACCTGCACGATATGGAAGCCTCCCCGGCCCTTGATGGGTCCGATGATGCTCCCCACGCTGGCGCGGTCCACGGCTTCGTCAAAGTCTTCGCCAAACTGTCCCCGACGGTACCAGCCGAGCGCCCCGCCGCGGGTGCGGGAGTTGAAGTCGTCGGAGTTGGCGCTGGCCACCTCGGCAAAGTCGCCGCTGCGCGCCTGACGGAGGAGGTCGCGGGCCTTCGTCTCGGCAGCAGCCGTATCGCCCTTATAAGTGATCAGGATGTGGTTGATCTTGGCGGCCGGCGCTTCGGCGGCTTCGGTCCCTACGAGCTTGAAAAGCTTGTAGTACCCCTGATCCATGAGCGGACCGTAGATGTCGCCCGCGCTGCCGGTCGCGACGCTATCACGGATCTGCTCAGGCAGATCGTAGATGGCCTCGTAGGACTGCCCGTAGGGAACGCGGGATTTGTTGCTGGTATAGACCGAATCATTTTCGGTCTCGGCGAAAGAAGCCCGCAGCCGCTGGATGCTCTTGAAAGCAGTCACTGAATCCTTCGGGCTGGGCTGCAGCGCAAAGCGTACGTAGCGGATGTAGGTTTCGGCCCCCTGCTTGTACTGCTCCTTATGGTCTTGCATGTACCGGCGCAATTCGCTGTCACTCACCGAGACGGTGGAATCAGGAATGCTACTGTAGTTGACGGCGAGGAAGGACAAGTTGACCTTGTGGTTCTGATCCTGATAGCGCTGACGGGCCATGGCCTGGGAGCCGGTATAAGCGGCACTGATCATATTGAAGTAGCGCTCCACCGCCCGGGCCCGGGCGAGGTCGGCCTCAAAGCGGGCAAGGCGCACACGCTCATCAGGGTTCTGGGCGGCGATGTCGAGGTAACGCTTGACATCTTCGATATTGAACTCCTTGCCCTGCATGTCAAAAAACTGCTGGAAGTACTGCCGTACGTAGGGAGAGATGTTACGACCGGCAAACATGTCATAAATCTCTGCCCCGGTGACTTCCAAGCCCACGCTTTCAAATTCCTTGTCAAAGACCATCTCGGAAACCATGCGGTTCCAGACATCATCCCGAACGCGGCCGGTTTGCAGCTCATCGCCACCCGGGACCTGGCTCAACACCTCATTCACCCGGGTGCGGTATACCTGATCAGATATAGGCTCTCCGGCTACTTCCCCCGCATCGGGAGGTCCCGCGACGATGCGGGAGATGCCGGAGAAGAAGTCGGTTAAGATAAATGCCAGCAGGGCCACAAAGATGACGATGGCGATCAGGCCCATATTCTGACGTATCCTACTCAGCGCGGACATACAGATTGCTTAATGTGATGATGTACAAAAGGAAAGGTCCTAAAAAATGGACAGGCAAATTACGGGCATTCCCCCTTAATATCAAAATGGAAAAGGCCCCTCAGGAGGCTGGCCCTCAGGAAGGCTTGGCCTGCAGCCGGGCGCAGATGACGCGGTGGTGCTCGGCTTTCATCACGGTGATCAGATAGTCACCCACCTCGACGGATTCGCCCTGATTGGGGATGTCCTCAGCGACGTACATGATCAGGCCCGCCAGGGTAGTATAAGATTCATCTTCGGGCAAATTCAGCCCGAGTTGCTCATTGAGGTCATCAATTTCCAGCCGACCCCCGAGATGGTAGCTACCATCTTCCTGTAATTCGATGATGCTGTCCTCCTCCTCCTCGCCCTGCTCACCGGCGTCATATTCATCCTCAATCTCGCCAAAGACCTCTTCGACCAGGTCCTCCATGGTGACCATGCCGGCCGTTCCACCAAACTCATCGACCACGATGGCGACGCTCCGCTGGTTTTCGGTCAGCTCCGCCAGGAGCATGTTGGCCGGCATGGTCTCGGGCACCACCAGCACCGGCTGGATGAGGCTGCGGAGCTGATCTGGCCCCCGAAACATGCTGCTGGAATGTACAAAGCCCTTGATCTGGTCCAGGCTATCGGCATAGATGATGATCTTGGACAGATGGGTTTCGATGAAGAGGTCCATAAGCTCATCGACACTGGCGTCGATGGGCAGGGCCACGATCTCCGTGCGAGGGATCATGCACTCGCGGGCCTTGGTCTCGCGAAAGGCGAGGGCATTGGTGAGCATCTCGGTATCGAGATCAGGCACCGGGGCCTGTTCGCTGGCCGCAATCACCTCCTGTATGTATTGATCCAGGTCTTTTTTGCCCAACTCTACAATCCGGTCTTCGGTCGTTAAACGAAAAAACAGGCGCAGGAGCAGCTTGGATACTACATTGACGATCCAAACCGGCAGGTACAGGATCACATAGAAGGCCTTGAGCAGATAGGCCGAGGGGAAAACCAGGTAATCCGAATTGCCCCGAAAAATGGCCTTGGGGATGTACTCGGCCAGCACCAGAACGATGAGGGTGGTGATGAGGGTCTGGACGAAGGTATAGAGACCATATTGCGTCTCGGGATCCAGCCCGAGACGAGGTGCGAGCAGGCGCTCCATCATGATGGTAAAGACCACCAAGGCAAGGTTGTTGCCGATCAGAATGGTGATCAGCACCTCGGAGACCTTTTTTTTGAAGTCGGACAAGATGGCCGCCGAGCGGTGCCCTTGTACGGTACGCAGTTCGATCTTGAGCCGGCTGGCCGAGAGAAAGGCGATCTCGATGCCCGAGAAGAAAAAGGACAGCAAGAGCATCAGGATGGCCAAAAATACTTCCATCGCTTAGGCTTTGGGGGCTTCGGCCTCCGGTTCGTCCCGGTCAGCCACATCGTCGTCTTCCTCTTCCATCTCCTCCAGCTCACGCATCTCGGCTTCGTAACGGGCCTCCATGCGCAGGCGTTGTCCCCGGCGAAAGGCAAACATAAAGGAAAAAATGCCCGTGGCTACCAACATGGACACCATGGCCCGGGTGGGGAGATTGCCCCACTCAGTGGCGAGGAACACCAGGCACATCAACGCGAGAATCAGATAGACAAACTCAATATACCTCATGGAGGGAAGAATGCAGAGGGGTTAAAGGCCATTATCAGGGGCTTCGATCTCCCCTTGGATGCCGTAGATGGTGTAGGCGGTAAACTCGGTATTGGCCCGCAGGCCGCGACTGCCTGTGATTACCTTGTCGGGTGTGGTGATGCGCACAAATTTATCGGTAAATACCGAATCTTTTTGTTTATCCCAATGCAACTCTTCGGTTTCCAGGTGCTCGCCCTGATGATTGGCAAGACGGACATTGCCATAGAGGTCGGCAATTTCCTGATCAAGGCGAAAGGTCGCCGAGTCCGCCTTTATGGTGCTGTGGGCCTGTCCCGCCTGATTCAGAAACTGAATTTCCACCCCCTGATTCATGTAATGAACCTTTTCGGTCTTTTTTTCCTCGCCCTCCTCGGCCTCGATTACGTGCTGGGCCAGCATGCGGGCGCTCACCCGGGCCGAGTCCGAAAAGAGGTACTCTACCCCGAAGGACTCGACTCCGGCCAGTTCCTCCACGGGGAGGGGCAGCAGCGGCTGGGTCTCGGCCTCATCCTGCCGGGGCAGCAGGATGTGGTAGCCCATATAGATCAGGCAGGCCAGCGTAAGCGGACCCGGCAGGAGGAGTTCCCGCTCCCCTACCCGAATGTAAAACAGCCAGCTGATGCGCATGGGGCAAAAATACGGTCAATAAAGAAAAAATCGACTATTTTTGTTGGAAGTCGTTTTTCCTGTCCTCCCTCCTCTCCCGGCTACAGCCTCTCTTTTCTGCGAAGGTGTCTTCTTTCCGGCGGCGGGTTGTGCGCCCAGCGGATCTTGCCGGCCGGGAGGCGGCAAGGCGACGCCTCCCCGGAACGTAATATTCTGCCCGCATGCCCCAGGCCCTCAAGAACCCCAAGTATTACTTCAACCGCGAGCTTAGCTGGCTTACCTTCAACGACCGGGTGCTCGAAGAAGCCGCCGACCCCACCCACCCGCTGCTGGAGCGGCTGAAGTTTATTGCCATCTTCAGCTCCAACCTCGACGAGTTTTTTATGATTCGGGTGGCGGGCCTCAAGGAGCAGGTCGCCGCCGGTGTGCGCGATATCCCCGCCGATGGCCTCACGCCCGAGGAGCAGCTCGCCCGGATCTCGGCCCATGTACATAAGGCATCGCTGGAGCAGGCCCGCATCCTGCAAGAAGACATCCTGCCCAAGCTGCGCAAAAAAGGCATCCGCCTCCGCAACTACCACAATCTGCGCAAGGAGGACAAAGAATACGTACGCACCTTTTTCCGGCGGCAAATTTACCCCGTACTCACACCTCTCGCCGTAGATCCCACCCACCCCTTTCCCCAGCTCAAGAGCCTGGGTCTCAACCTGATGGTGGAGCTGCGCACCCCCTACCGGCAGGACAACAAGGTAGCCGTGATCCACATCCCCTCCAGCCTGCCGCGCTTCATCGAGCTGCCCGGTGACAACGGCCGCCGCGACTTCGTCGCGATTGAGGACATCATCCGCAGCCATGTGGGCACCCTTTTCCCCAGCATGAAGATCATCAGCGTCTCGGAGTTTCGCGTGACCCGCAATGCCGACCTCGACCTCTCCGAGGCCGAAGCCGATGACCTCCTCAAGCTCATCGAGCGGGAACTCCGCAAGCGCCGCCTCGGGACGGTGATCCGGCTCGAAGTGAGCCAGCAGATTACGCCCTCCAACCGGGAATTCCTCAAGCGCATCACTGGCCTTTCCGACCAGGACATCTACGACATCCCCACCTATCTGGATCAGTCGGCCTTTATGCGTTTCCTGGGCTTGCCCTGCCCCGAGCTGAAAGACCCTCCCTTCACCCCGGCCCTGCATGCACGCCTCGTGCAGCGCCGTAGCGTATTTGAGACCATCGCCCGGGGCGACATTCTCCTGTATCATCCCTACGACAGCTTCAGCCATGTGGTGGACTTCATCGAGGAGGCCGCCAAGGACCCCAACGTCCTCGCCATCAAGCAGACCCTATACCGCACCAACGGCAAGTCGGCCATCGTACGGGCCCTCAAGAATGCCGTCAACAATGGCAAGCAGGTGACGGCCCTCATCGAGCTCAAAGCCCGCTTTGACGAGGAAAACAACATCGAATGGGCCAAGGAGCTGGACCGGGAAGGCATCAATGTCGTCTACGGCGTGCTAGGCCTCAAAACGCATTGCAAGATCGCCATGGTGGTCCGGAAGGAGGGGGACAATGTACGCCGGTATCTGCACCTCGGCACGGGCAACTACAATGAAAACACCGCCCGGATCTACACCGACTTTTCCCTTATGACCTGCAATGAGGAAATGGGGGAAGATGCCTCTGCGCTCTTCAACCTGCTCACGGGCTACTCCCTGCAAAAGACCTGGAAGAAGTTTTTCATCGCGCCGGCCACCCTGCGGCCCGGCATCAGTTGCCTGATCGAGCAGGCCATCAAGGATCACCGGCCCGAACAGCCCTCCCGCATCATCATGGGCATGAATTCGCTGGTGGATCCCGGCATGATCCGGCAGTTGTACAAGGCCTCTCAGGCGGGTATCAAAGTCGACCTCATCGTGCGGGGCATCTGTTGCCTGCGGCCTGGCCTTAAGGGGGTGAGTGACAACATCACCGTCAAGAGCATCGTGGGCCGTTTTCTGGAGCATACCCGCATCTACTATGTCAAGTCCGGCGGCGAATCCCGCATTTATCTCGGCAGCGCCGACCTGATGCAGCGCAACCTCAACCGCCGGGTGGAGATCGTCTTTCCCGTCGAGGACCCGCATATCAAGCGGCAGGTGCGGGGGGTGATACAGACCCTGCTCGACGACCGGGCCAAGTCTCGCTACCTGACCTCCGAGGGTACCTATGTGCGCAAAGGGGAAAACAGCGATTTTCAGGCACATGCCCATTTTCTGGAGGAAGCGGCCACCCGGCAGCAGGGCATGGATACCATCCGGGGAAGCTAGTTTGCCCTCATAGATCCCCCCTGATATGCAAGCAGGCTGCCCCGATCCGGGGCAGCCTGCTTGCGTATCGTGACCGTCAGGCCTCAGCTTTGGCGTACGGGAACCAAAGGGGCCCGCGAACCAGAGGCGCATTAGTTGCGCACCACCCGGAAGGTATGGCCTTCCCGGCCATCGGGGGTGGCGAGGCGCAGCATGTAGGTACCCGTGGCCAGCGAACTCAGGTCATAGCTCAAGGTCTGACTGGCGCCACTGACCTGTACCTCCCGTGTGGGCAGGTCTACCTGCCGCCCCCGCGCATCAAACCACTGCAGATGCAGGGTGACGGGCCGGGCAGATTCCAGATCCAGCTGTACGCGATCTGTGGTGGGATTGGGGTACAGCCGGTAGTCTACCGTCAGAAGCGGGAGGTCGATCCCCGTGGTAGCGAGATCCCCTTGCTGAAAGCCCTGGGTCAGGACAAAGGAGCCGCTTTCCACAGTGGTGACGACCGCCTCGCCTACGGTAAAGTCGACTTCGTAGGAGGCGCTGCTCAGGCTAGTGCCAGCGGCACCGATCACGCTGCGCTCGATGGTCTGCGCCGGCAGGAAAGCCAGCAGGCCCAGAGCGAGCAAGAGAGAGAGTGCATATTTCATGGAAAAAGGATTGAGTCAAAAAGAAAGAAAAGTCCCCGGGGAATTCCAAAGATTCCCCGGGACAGGTGTGCTAGTCCAGACGGGCTTCCAGAGCCTGCAGGCGGGCTTCTAGCTCATCAATCCGCTCAGCTTGCGCTTCGATGATGGCCTGTTGCTCCTGGATCGCCTTCACGGTGATAGGAGCAAAGCCGGCATAGTTGACCATATGGACGCCTTCGCCGCTGTCCTGCTGGGAGTCTGTGACCAGTTCAGGAAAACGCGCCATGACATCCTGGGCAAAAAAGCCCAGCGAGCGACTTTGATCCTCCGGAGCCTGATGCGAATACCGGTAGCTACGGGCCGGAAGGCTCAAGACGTGATCCAACACGGAAGGCAAATCCTCGACCTGGGTTTTCAGCCGGGCATCGGAGATGGTCGAGTAGGAACCATCGGTATCGCTAAACTGGCCCCTGGCAGTATTTTCAAAATACAAGTACAGGTCAGCAATCGAGTTCTGCACATATAAAGTCCAGTTGTTGTTGTTCGGGCCATCATTTTCGATCTTCAGGCCCACATTACCGTCTTGGGCTGCGACCGTGTTCAGGTCATGTACCAGGTGCAGGTCAGCGGAAGGCGAATTGGTTTCAAAGCCATAGCGGCCATCCTGGGTGATGGCAAAGCGATCGCCCAGGTTGTACAGCCGGAAGGTGCTATCGACACCATACCAGTAGGTCCAGGCCCGAGCCGTCCCATCGGTTGCATAGCCATAGAAAGGCCGGCCCGTGGCATTTTCGGTCTCGATATACATCCCCCCATAGATGCCAGCGCCGGTAGGGGTCTGGATGCCAAAATACTCGTTACTCGTGATGAAATTAGAACGGTTGACAAATACCCGGCCGCTATTATAGTAGATGGTATTACCTGAGCTGAGCCAGGGGCTGCTGCCACCGCCGCCAGCACTGGGCGACCATTCGCTCCCATTCCACTGGAGCACATTCCCATTGCTGGGTGCCGCATTGCTCACATCACCCAGGTCAGACAGGCTCATGTCGGTCGCCACCTTGGCGTAAGGGACTTCGACCAGCTCTTCGGTGCCCATAGGGGCGCCGTTGAGGCGTACTTCCAGAAAATAATCGTCACCCGCCCAGTCGATGTTGTCAAAAGCGCCACTGTTGGGGGTACCTTCGCCGATCACCGCATCGAAGAGGCCATAGGCATTGGTATTCACGCTGTGGGTCTCTTCGTAGACCACCGTGCCACCGGCACTGCCTTCGTGGATGCGGAAGCCCACATTCAGGCTTTGGTTGGCCAGGAGGTTGCCGTTGTTGTCGCGGGCAGCGGCCTGGTAGTTGAAGCCACGCTCCTGCGCCAGCCCGAGGCTGGCGGGAAGAATCATCAGCAGGGCCATCAGCCCACGGAAGAAAGGTGCATGTTTCTGCATAAGAGAAAGAGGCATTAGGTTGAGATGGAAAGGTAAGGGTAGATCTGCCTGAGTACCACAAGAGAAAAATGGCCTGACTGGAAATACAAACAATCCGGTGCAAATCCGGTGGCCAGCCAGCGGGAGACTAGACGCCCAGATGGCAACGAATACATCCTGCCGGCTGAAAAAAAATCGAATATGTTGGGGAAGGGCTAATAAGATAGCTGAAAATCAGCCCTTTTGCAAGAACCTGCTGCCCACGAATCCTTGCCATGTCAGATACAAGACAGCGTCATACCAGGAAAATCCTGTATGTTGCGGTCTGATTTCACCCTATGGAGGCATCAAGTGGGGAACAGGTTTACGTCATCATACCGGCCCTGAATGAAGCCGATGCCATCGGCAGGGTCGTCGCCGACATCCCGGCGGGTCTGGTACGCGAGGTGATCGTGGTGGACAATGGGTCCACCGACGAGACCGCAGCGCGGGCCCGCGCCGCCGGAGCTACGGTACTGTCCGAGCCGCAACCCGGCTACGGCGCAGCCTGCCTGAAGGGAATCGCCCATCTGGCGGATAAAGCCACCGAAGGCAGCATCGTCGTCTTTCTCGACGGCGACTACTCGGACTATCCCGAGGAGATGCCACAGGTCCTGGCACCGATCCGGGCCGGCACCCACGATCTGGTCATCGGCTCGCGGGCGCTGGGCGCCCGCGAGGCCGGCTCCATGACCATCCCGCAGCGCTTCGGCAACTGGCTGGCCACCACCCTGATCCGCTGGCTATACGGCGTCTCCTTTACCGACCTGGGCCCCTTTCGGGCCATCCGGTACCCGGCCCTGCAGGCACTGGGCATGCGGGACCGCACCTATGGCTGGACCGTCGAGATGCAGGTCAAGGCGGCCAAGCAAGGCCTGCGCTGTACCGAGGTGGCGGTGGACTACCGCCGCCGCATCGGAACCTCCAAGGTTTCCGGCACCATCAAGGGCACCATAATGGCCGGATACAAGATCCTTTGGACGATTTTCAAGCTCTTGTGATCCGCTGAGCTCCAATTGTTTGCAAATTCCTTCCCATAGATCGACATTTGCAGTCTAAAACCAGATTCGATTGGCCATGCAAATCTTTGAGTACCTGGTACTCGCTACCTATGGTGTGTCTTTAACCCTGATTGTGCTCTACAGCCTGGGACAGATGCATCTGGTCTTTACCTTCTGGCGGCATCGCCACCACCTGCCCCCCGAGCCTCCACTGACGGGCGACCGCGACCTGCCCTTCGTGACCATTCAGTTGCCCATTTACAATGAGCGCTACGTGGTCGAGCGGCTGCTCGACGCGATGGCGGCGCTCGACTATCCGCGTGACTGCTTCGAGGTACAGCTCCTGGACGACTCGACCGACGAAACCGTAGACGTAGCTGCCCGCAAGGTCGCCGAGCTCCAAGCCGCTGGCCTGGACATACAGCACGTGCGCCGCCCGGAGCGCAAGGGTTACAAGGCCGGGGCCCTTGCCTACGGTCTGGAGCAGGCCCGAGGGGAGTTTATTGCCATCTTTGATGCCGACTTCCTGCCCCGCCCCAACTTCCTGCGCGCGACCCTCGCCAACTTTACCGACCCCAAAATCGGGGTCGTGCAGGCTCGCTGGGAGCACATTAACCGGGACTACTCCGTTTTCACCGAGGCGCAGGCCTTTCATTTGGATGCCCACTTCACCATTGAGCAGTTTAGCCGCGCCATCGGGGGCTATTACCTCAATTTCAATGGCAC
>RFHL01000662.1 GCA_003696875.1 Bacteroidota bacterium
GTTACAGCCTGGTCATGGTCGCCTTTGAGGGGACCGATTACGGCTTCGAAGCGCCGCTCTTTCCCGAGCCGGATGAAACCGACGCCATTGGCGATCTGGTGGCGGCAGGTGACTTACGCGTCTTTCCCTCGCCTGTGCGCGACGTCAATGCCCAGCTGCGGCTGCGCGACTTTGCCGGGCAGACCGTGCAGCTGAGCCTGCTGGACGCTACCGGCCGGCAGTTGCGCCGCTGGCCGGTGCGGGTAGGCCAGAGCGAGGAGACGGTGTTGTTGCCTACCGCCGGCTTGCCGGCGGGGGTGTACCTGCTCTCCGTGGAGAGCCAGAAAGGGCGACACAGCCTGCGTTTTGTGGTCGAATGATGCTTGCTTTCTGCCCCCGGCCATCTGGCCGGGGGCATGTCTATTTATCCCTATCCCTATGCGCCTTTTTCCCCTCCTGATCCTGAGCGTATCGCTCCTGGCCTGCCAGGAGCCAGCTCCTGCCGATCGTGCCCCCCGGCCCAACATCATCTACCTCATGGCCGATGACCTGGGCATCGGCGATATCGGGCCCTATGGGCAGACCCGCATCCAAACCCCCAACATCGACCGACTGGCCTCGGAGGGTATCCGTTTCACCCAGCATTATGCGGGTACCTCGGTCTGCGCGCCCTCCCGGGCGGTGCTTATGACCGGCCTGCACATGGGACATGTGCCGGTGCGCGGCAACCGGCAGGACGAGCCCAGCGGGCAGTTTCCCTTGCCGGATAGCTCCGTAACCGTCGCTGAACTCCTTAAGCAGGCAGGCTATGTCACCGGCATGATCGGCAAATGGGGCCTGGGTGAGCCTGGCACCAGCGGCGACCCCAACGAGCAGGGCTGGGATTATTTCTACGGCTATACCGATCAGGTGCTGGCCCACAACTATTATCCCGAGTATCTGTGGGAGAATGGGGAGAAACGCTTTTTGGACAATGAGGTCAGGTATCTGGACACCGCTGCCTGGCACAAGGGCTACGGGAGCTACAGCACCCGCAAGGGCGAGTATTCGAACGACCTCTTCACCGAGAAGGCCCTGGCCTTCCTGGAGGCCCATCAGGCGGAGCCTTTTTTCCTCTATTTGCCCTACACCATCCCCCACAACAATGGGGAGGCGCTACCCGGTCAGAAGCAGGAAGTACCGGACTACGGCCCCTATGCCGGAGAGGACTGGGCCAGCGATACCCTGGGCTATGCGGCCATGATCACCCGCCTCGATAGCTATGTAGGGCAGTTGCGCGCGAAACTGGCCGAGCTGGGCCTGGCGGAGAATACCCTCTTTGTTTTCACCAGCGATAACGGTCCCATGCAGGCACAAGCGACCGGGTTTACGGGATTCTTTGACAGCAATGGCCCCTACCGGGGTTTCAAGCGGGATCTATACGAAGGGGGCATCCGTATGCCCTTCCTGGCCGTGTGGCCCGGGACCATTAAGCCCGGCACAGAGACCGGCCACATGGCGGCCTTTTATGACTTCCTGCCCACTGCCTGCGAATTGGCGGGGGTGCCGGCGCCGGCCTATGTCGACGGGCACTCGTACCTGCCGGTGCTGAAGGGGGAGGCCGCTGCGGATTCTCATGCCTATCTGTATTGGGAATTTTACGAAGGAGGCCGCTCCCAGGCCATCCGGCAAGGAAAATGGAAGGCCGTCCGGACCGGTCTGCGGGACGACCCGGGCGCCCCCTGGGAATTGTATGATTTGGCGGAGGATCCGGGCGAAACGGCCGATCTGGCCGCTTCGCACCCGGTGGTGGTGGCCAGGCTGGATAGCCTGGCGGCGGTGGCGCACCGCCCTGATCCGGCCTGGCCCCTTATGGGTCTCTAAGACAAGGCACAACCTTTTGGCAGAGGGAAGGGTTTATCCAGATAGACCCTTCCCCTTTCCAATCACGACCACATGGCCCGGTATTTACTCCTCGGGAGCCTGCTGGGGCTCTTTCCTTTATGGCTTAGTGCCCAGCGCCCCTTTTATGAAGACTTCACCCTGCAGGGGGACACCTACCTCACCGAGCTGGACTGCTTCCGCCTCACCGAGGCGGAGATCTATGCCTCGGGCTCTATCTGGTACAAGCGCCCCTTGAGCCTGCTGGAACCCTTTGCCATTGAGCTATCCATTCTGGCCGGTTGTGAAGACGCACTTGGTGCCGATGGCATGGTCTTCGTCTTTACGCCCCAGACCAATCAGCTCGGGTTTGTGGGTGAAGGCATCGGCTTTGCGGGGCTGCGCCCCTCCGTAGGGATTGAGATTGATACCTGGGAGAATGAGCATCTGAATGATCCCTCTAAGGATCATCTGGCAATCATGCGCAATGGCTGGGTCGGGCATCAGCGCGATTTGGCCGGTCCGGTGGTGATCCCCAACATCGAAGATTGCAGCTTGCACAGCCTCATCATCCTTTGGGAGCCGGGGCCTAAACGCCTGGCTGTCCTGATCGACGGGGTAGAGCGTATCGCCACCCAACACGATCTGGTGGGAGATATTTTCGGCGGTCGCACGGAAGTCTATTGGGGCGTCACCGCTGCCACGGGGCGGTATCACAACATTCATGAGGTTTGCTTTGATCGGTTGGGAGCACGTCCGCTGCCGATGAGCCCGCCCGACCGGGCGGAGTAGGGGAGAGGCCCCGATTTTCGGGGCTGGGGAACCGCAAAGGCGTCGCCTTGACATCCGCATAGGCGCAGCTGCAACCTGCGCCTATGCGGCCTGCTTGGAATGTATAATCTCCTCCCAGCCGGAGGGGATCGGAGCCACCTGCGAATGAACCCGTCAGGGTGCCGGTGGCAACTGATCTGCCATCCACATACAGAGTCATATTCCCGGCATTGACTACGCCAGCCAGATGCTGCCATTTGTTTAGTGTCAGCGTCCCAACATCGCTGGTAGCATCAGACCAGTTGCTGCCGTTGCCCAACGTAAACTGTACCTGCCCACTGTTGCCTACCCGTAGCATGTAGCCATTATGGCTGAGGTCTTCCTTCACGATTACGCAGCCATCGTAGATGTTTGGGGCCCAGGCAGTAGGGTAGATCCAGGCCTCCAGGGTCATGGAGGTCCCACTAAAGTTCAGCCCGGCATCCGCGATTTCTACATAGTCATCTACCCCATCAAACTCCAGGGCGTAGCCGCCGTGTGGGGTAAAGGTTAGGGCCGGGATCTTAAAGCTTACCTGGCTGCCATAGGCGGTGCCTCCCGGATTGCTGGCATAGGCCCGCACGTAATAGGTGGTGTTGGGGGTGAGACCGGTAATCGCTGAGGTAAAGGCACCCGTGCTGTTCGCCGCCCCTTCATCGGTATAACTGTCGGCGAGGGTGGGCGTGGATGCGGTACTCCAGCATACTCCATAGGCGGTGGGATTGAGGCTGCCCAGGCTGGTGATGTTGCCATTGCCTGTGGCAGCCAAAAAGCTGACTCCCGAGACGGCTTGCGTACTTACGGAGGGGTCGGTTACCGGTTCGCCCCCATGTAGTTGACCGACCAGCCGCCGTTGTGGTAAAAGCCCTTGATGCCCTTGAGCTCGATGTAGCTGCTGTTGCTTTGGGTACCGTCATTGTAGCAGTGAATCTTGATGTAACGGCTGGAAAAGTCACTGGTCGTGATCGCCGTAGGGCTGCTGATGTAGGGTCTCGGCAGAAACTGCCACGGTCCCTCCGGTAACCGAAATCCAGCCGCCATCTGCGGCGGCGGGTGCCGCAGGACCTGTATAGGAGGTATTTTTGAAGATCTCGATGGAAGTCGTTTTTCCATCCGAGTTCATCATCTGAAAGGCTCGGAATCGGCTTAGACCATGTTTGGGAAGTCTGGTTTAGTTCTTTGAAGAAATAGGAATCAGCCAGATAACTTGTGGTTGACCAAAACAAATAAGTTATGCAAACGAAGGTTGCCGAGCTGACTGATTCCCAATGGGGAGTTATCGAAAAATTCGTGTCCCACCACCGTCCGCGGCTTCATAGTCTACGCACGATCGTCTGGGCCTACCCCTTGCCATATTTGTTTCCAGAGCCGATCTGCATGATGGAGAGGGAGCGATAGA
>RFHL01000663.1 GCA_003696875.1 Bacteroidota bacterium
GATCAGACCTCCGGCGGTAGCAATCAGGGCGTGTGCGATGCCCGCATTGAGCCCGCTCATGGTTTCCGGGCTTGCGCCGGTTCCACCCCCCAGATGGGTGAAGGCCTGTATGATCCCGAAGACCGTGCCCAAAAGGCCGATATAAGGACTCACGGTTCCAAGGGTGGCCTCAATGTTCAGATAGCGCTCCATCTCGATCAGGCTCTCGGCCAAGGCACGGGCCTTGACCTCGTCATAGAGCGGGTCCTCCGGCCCGCTGGGATGAGGGCAGCCCTCCAGGCACTCACTGAGCACATAGCCGGCGGGAGACTTGGCCTCGGCCTCGCTGAGTTCGGTTCCGGACAGGACTTTGTCTAGAACAGCGCCGGGATCGATGCGGCGCGCCTGAAAATAAATCCAGCGTTCGATGATCACGATCCAGGAAAGGACCGATGCTATGAAAAGCACAAAGATCGTAATTCCACCAGAAACAGTAAGATTGCTCAAGCTAAACATGATTGTACGGCTCCTTTTGCAGTTTCGGCAGAGGCCTTTGCACGGCAAGTATTAACTGGTAGTGGGCATTTCCAACTCAATCTTGACAAAGGGTCTGGCTCCCAGGATCTGGAACGCATGAAAGGACTACATGCAAAGATCGGGGTGATCGGCGGCTCCGGCCTCTACGATCTGGATGGACTTGAGAAAATTGATGAAAAAGTTATCGAAACCCCCTACGGCCTTCCCTCTGATGCCATTTTGATCGGACGCTACGCAGACAAGGAGCTGGCGTTCCTGCCGAGGCACGGGCGCGGGCACTTCCTGCCGCCCCACCAGGTTCCGTCGCGAGCCAACATGGCTGCGCTCAAGATGCTTGGGGTTGAACAAATCATCGCCTTTTCGGCTGTGGGCTCCCTGCGCGAGGAACTCCCCCCTCGGGACTTTATCTTGCCGTCGCAGATCATTGATCGAACGAAAGGCATCCGCCCCTTCACCTTTTTCGAAGATGGCATCGTCGTGCATACAACCTTCGGAGACCCGTTCAGCGAGCATTTAGCCGACATCATCTGGTCGGAAAGGCGGGCCATCAGCGACGCCACGATGCACCGCAACAAGACCCTCGTTTGTATGGAGGGCCCGATCTTTTCGACACGAGCCGAGTCCCTGATGTACAGGCAGCTCGGAGGAGACATCATCAACATGAGCGTCCTGCCGGAGGCCAAGCTGGCGGCCGAACTGGAAATGGACTACCAGATGGTCTGCATGTCCACCGACTACGATTCCTGGAAGATCGAAGAAGAGGCCGTGACGGCGGAATTCATCATCGGCAATCTGAACGCCAATGCCGCAAACGCCAGGAACCTTCTCAAGGCCGTGATCCCTCACCTTGGGGATGAGAGCAGCCGCAAGGGGACGATCCGAAACGCTGTCATCACCGCTCCGGAAAAACGGAACCCCGAAACAGTAAAAAAGCTAAACCAGCTTCTACCTGGCTACTTTTGAGCCTTCCGAGCGGCACGTGCATGGGCTTTGTTCCAGAGGCGCATGTCGAGCGGAAAGGCATACATCCGGCTGAGTGTATTTTGGGATGA
>RFHL01000664.1 GCA_003696875.1 Bacteroidota bacterium
ATTTCTTTAACCTCACCGACAATGAGAATGCCACCACCCTGAGCCAGCTTTACCTGGCTGGCAGCGACACGGGGCAGTTTTACCAGGAAAACAGCCTCTCGACCTCCCGCAACATCAACCACCGCGCCAACCTGCGGATGGAGATCAACCTGAGCGAACGCGACCGCCTGGTGATCCGCCCGCGGGCAACCTGGCAGACCAACGACGGGACCGAGTTCTCCGAGAGCGGCACCCGGCTGGGCAACAACCTGCTCAGCACCTCCAATAGCGATTTTTCCTCCAACCTGGCTGCGCTCAATTTCTCCAGCAGCATCGACTACCGGCACAGCTTTGAAAACCGGCGGCGCAACCTGACCTTTCGCCTGCAGACCGACTACCAGCCCCAGCGGGGGGAGAGCTATCTGACTTCTGGGCTGCAGTTTTGGGGGGAGCTAAGCCGGGTTGATAGCCTGAATCAGTACTCCAACCTCCTGTCGGAGGGCTGGGGCATCGGTACGGAGGTCAGCTATTCCGAGCCCCTGGGCGACAAAGGGCAGTTGCAGTTTAACTACTCCTACGCGCCAGAGTGGAACGAATCCCGGCAGGAGACCTTTCATTTTGATCCCATTGCGGAGGGCTATCAGCAGCTGGACACCCTGCTGTCCAATACCTTCTCCAATACCTACACGGCCCACGAGATCGGCAGTGGCCTGATGTTTCGCAGCGAAAAGGGCTTCCTGATGGCGCGGCTCTCCTACCAGCAGGCCCAGTTGGCCAACACCCAGGTATTTCCCTATGCCGATGAACTGGACCGGACCTTTCATGCCCTGCTGCCGCTCGTGGTTTTCCGGTATACATTCTCCGAAGCCAGCAATCTGCGGATGATCTACCGCTCACGGACCAGCCCCCCGGCGGTTTCGCAGCTGCAAGAGGTCCTGGACAACAGCAATCCCCTACAGCTGAGCATCGGCAACAGCGATCTGAAGCAGAACACCGATCACCGGTTGATGTTTCGCTATGGCCTCACCCAGACCAGCAAGTCCCGGGTGATGTTTGCCATGGGGCATGTGCAGTACACCGACAACTACATCGGCCGGGAGACCTTCATCGCGAGCCGGGATACGGTGCTGGCAGGGGGCATCCTGGTGCCCCGGGGCGGGCAGCTCACCCGCCCGGTAAACCTCGACGGCTACTGGCGCGCCAATACCTTCCTGACCTACAGCTTTCCGCTTGCGCCCATCAAGAGCCAGCTCAACGTAAACCTCTCGCTGGGCTACACCCGCACCCCCGGCCTCCTCAATGGCGCCCTCAATGTCGCCAATACGGCCACCGGTGGCCTGGACCTTGTCCTGAGCTCCAACATCAATCAAAACATTGACTTTACCCTGATTTCTCAAACCCAGGCCAATCAGGTTATCAACAGCCTAAGCCAGGACCTCAACACCTCCTATCTGAGCCAGGCCTCCAGCGGCCGGGTCAACCTGACCTTTGGCCCCGGGATCGTGCTGCGCACGCAGCTCACCCATCAGCTGTATACCGGATTGTCCGAAGGCTTTAACCAGAGCTACTGGCTGTGGAATGGCGGCATCGCCAAGAAGCTTTTCAAAAACCAGCGGGGAGAGATCGAGTTATCGGTCTTTGACCTGTTGCGGCAAAACACCAGCATCAGTCGCTCGGTAAACGACATCTACATCCAGGATCTGGAAACGACCGTCCTGCAGCGCTACGCGATGCTTACTTTTACCTACCAGCTGCGGCAGTTTGAGATGCCCGATCGGCCCGACGGGCCACCTCCGGGC
>RFHL01000665.1 GCA_003696875.1 Bacteroidota bacterium
CCCTTATTTTGGGCCCAGCCGTAGGCGGGGTAGGTCTCGTGCAGCATGGCCATGACCTCGTCGCGGTAGGTTTTGGCGAGAATGGAGGCCGCTGCGATACATAGAAAGCGGGCATCGCCCTTGATGAGGCAGGCATGCGGGATGCCCGGGTAGGGCCGGAAGCGATTGCCATCAATGCTGAGGAAATCCGGGGCCGGGTCCAGCCCGGCGATGGCTTCGTGCATGGCCTCGTAAGTGGCATTGAGGATGTTGACTTGATCGATGCGGGGAGCGCTGATCATGCCCACGTTCCAGGCCACAGCCTGGTCGAGGATGAGGGGGCGGAGCTCCAGGCGTTGCTCATGGGAGAGCTTTTTGGAGTCCGTAAGCCAGGGATGCGCAAAATCAGGAGGGAGAATCACCGCGGCGGCTACAACCGGGCCGGCGAGGCAGCCGCGACCGGCTTCATCGACGCCGGCTTCTCCGGCAGCCCCGCTATAAGAGCGGGCAAGCGGGGCAGAAGCAGGAAAGTTGCGGGCTTTCTTTTTTGCGGCCAAAGGGTTTATGCTTACATTTAGCCAGCAATAACTACATTTCTTTACTTAGTCGAAACCTCATTTCCTTTTTATGCACAAACTCTACCTTTCTCTCCTGGCGCTCCTGATGGGCTGGCCAGGATTCGGTATCCTGGTGGCCCAGCCCCCTGCCAATGACGATGTCTGTAATGCCATCGCCCTGTTGGTAGACGGAACGGTCAACAACTTTGACAACTTCGGCTCTACGGTTCAGCCGGGCGAGGATGGGACCATCAACCCCCCTGCCGGCAATGGGGCCGGCAATTACGCCTGGTACGAGACCGGGATCACCAACTCGGTATGGTTCACCTTCGTGGCGCCCCCCTCCGGCGCCCTCTCCATCGACCTCTGTAATGGAGGCGTAGGGACGGATTTTGACACCCAGGTGGCGGTGTATGAAGTTGGTAACTGTAATGATTTCAACACCTTCACCTTCTTGGGGGCCAATGACGACATCACCGGTGACTGCCCCGGGCCTGGCGATCCTTACGCCTCGATTCTGGACATCACCTGCCTCACTCCGGGCAATACCTACTATATCCTCGTCGATGGCTGGGTGAGCCTGCCTACCAGTGCCGACTCGGTGGGCAATTTTGGTATCAGCCTGAACCCGGTGCCGGGTTCGGCCCTTGCGATCGACTTTGCTCAGCTGGACCCCATCTGTGATGGGGCTGGTGGCGGCGCCGCCGCTGCCCTGGTGACGGGTGGAGGCTTTCCTTACACCTATTCCTGGAGCAATGGCAGCAGCGACTCGGCCATCTCCGATGTTGGCCCCGGGACCTATATTGTGACCGTGACAGACTTTTGTGACAGTGTTCTGGTGGATTCTGTTACCCTGCTACCCAGTGCGGGCACCGATCCGCTGGCGGCACGGGCCGGTGACGATATCCTGTTGTGCCAGGGAAGCTCTGTGGAGTTGAGTGGCATGGCCGAAGGGGGCTCCGCCCGCCGGGGTCGTACGGGCTTCATTGTTTCGGGTACCGCCGGACTGGGCCACTTCAAGTTGCGTGAGCCTGTTTCCACCATCACGGGCATCGGGCCTGTTTCTGCGCCTGCCATCTATGGGGCTGACTTCGCCTTTGGGGTGCTTTTCGGTATTTCTGATGCCGCCGATCAGTTGGTTGCCATTGATACGGCTTCCGGGAGTGTCACCGTGGTTGGGCCTGCTGGGAAAACCGCCGGCCACACCTGGACGGGCCTGGCCTTCGACGAAACGACGGGTACCATGTATGGGGTGAGTACCGACGTGACCACCTCTCAACTGTACACCATCGATATTGCTACCGGCGCGGCTACGCCGACGGTAACGGTGGATCTGGTGCTGCCGATCTGGCTGGCCATTGACAACAACGGGCTGTTCTATTCTATGGATATCGCCACGGATCGGCTGTATACCCTGGATCCCAGCACCGGCTTGGCGACTGAAATCGGTCCGGTTGGCTTCAACGCCAACTTTGCCCAGGATGCGGATTTTGATCCTGAAACCAACGAGCTCTACCTGATGAGCTATGGCACTGGCTTTTCCAACAGCGTGGTGCGGCTCGCCGATGTGACCACAGGCTATTGCTTTGCCCTCGGGGAGGTTCCTGGTGGTGGCAATGTGGGGGCATTTGCCATCTCTGGCAACAATGTGGAGGCCTATTCCTACACCTGGTCACCGGCCCTGGCCCTGTCCAACCCCTTCGTGCCCAATCCGGTGGCTTCGCCGCCTGTGACAGCCACCTACTTCCTGACCGTCGTGGACGAGTGTGGTGCGATCGCCATGGATACCCTCGTTGTAAATGTCAATGAGCCCGGCACGCTTAGCCTGACAGCGGTACCTTTCAATGATTCCACGGGGAGTGTGGGCTCGGCTACGGCCAGCCTGAGCGGTGGCTCGGCCCCTTTCTCCTACCTCTGGAGCAATGGCGATACGAGTGCTACCACGGAAGTGAGTGAGCCCGGGATGTACGTGGTCACAGTGACCGATGCGGCCGGTTGCGAAGTTACCGACTCTATCATGGTCGATGACATCACCGCCATTGATCCACTGGTGGCAGCGGGCATCGGGCGTATGGAGGTCTTCCCCAACCCGGCGGGAGACTTTGTGAAGGTACGGCTCGACATGGTGCAGCCTGTCGCGGCGCAGCTGATGCTTTTTGACGCGCAAGGGCGCGCTATCGAGGCACGTACGCTGCCCACGAGCCAGACCGCTACCGAGACCTTTGACCTGAAAAGGTTGCCCGCCGGCGTTTACCTGCTGAAGGTCGCCACCCCGCAGGGGCACGTCCTGACCCGCATCTCGCACCGCTAGATGCAGCGATTTGGAGTCGTTTTCGTTTCTGGCCTGAGACGGAAACGGCTCCAAATATTCATATATGAAAATCCTTTCACTTATTGCCCTGATTAGCAGGTTGCTAAGGTGAAAATCGTCTTTCGGCTTACAAATTGCCTGGGGCGCATCTTGTCCACCGAGGGGATTCTTCATAGATTTAAGCTCTCCTACTTCATTTTTTTTGTCTTTTTTCTTATTCAAAACCTGAACGATTATGAAGAAAATTGCATGGTTTCGGGTACTGCCGGCATGTTTGTTCCTCTTCTGGGGATCGACTGCCTGGGCCCAGGCTCAGAGAACCCAGACGCCCTCGATGTTAGGGCCCGCTCCTGTTTCGGCAGAAGCACAGATGCAGGCCGAGCGCTCTGCGGCAGTCCAGATGAAAGCCCGGGCCAAGGCCCAAGCGGGCTACAACGAGGCAGCCCAAGTGTCGCAAACTACCTTGACCACCGCTGACAAAGCCGAGATCGTCGCTGCCCAGATGCGGGCCAATCAAGACAACCCGAGCTATGACATGGAAGCTGCGCTGCGTCAACTGAAGCGTTACGCGCTGTATCCGTTGGCTCATTTTGACCCCAACTTCCCGATCGTAGCCCGTACGGGAAACAAAGAGGCCGATCGTCAGGCACTGGATCAGCTGCTCGCTGACATGAACCGTCAGTAAGGACGAAAAGGTCTCTCTATCTGCTTTTCTTGGAAGATCAATATTCCGAACACAACGAATCCATTATGAATAAAATTTTTCCTTATCTCAGCAGCGTCATGCTGGTGCTGGGCGTGTCCATGGGGACGCTCTTTGCCCAACCGGCTAATGACGACCTTTGTGATGCCGTCCTGCTGACGGTAGACGCCGGCTGCGGCGGCGTGACCAACGGAGACAATACTGGCTCCACGGCTCAGACCAATGAGCCCGTGGGGACCTGCTTCTCCGGCGGTGTCAACTCCGTTTGGTTCAAATTTGAGGCCCCCGCGGGCGGGATCGTCGATGTGACCACCAACTCGGTGACCACCGGATCCAATGATGACACCGAAGTGGCGGTCTACTCCATCAATGGAGCCTGTGACTTTGCCAACCTCACGGAGATTGCTTGTAACCAGGATGTCAGCTTCTCCAACTACCTGTCCACCATCAGCGACCTGGCGGTGACCCCTGGGGACACCTTTTATGTTCAGGTTTCTGGCTGGAACGGTACCGAAGGAGATTTCTGCTTGGAGATCAACTCTCCGCCTGCGGCTCCTTCCAACGACGACCTCTGTGACGCTTCTGTTCTCGCCGTCGGCGCGAGCTGTGGTGGTATCCCCAACGGTGACAACACCGGCGCTACGGCTCAGACCAATGAGCCCGTGGGGACCTGCTTCTCCGGTGGCGCCAACTCGGTATGGTACAAATTTGAGGCCCCTGCCAGTGGCCTGGTGACCATCTCCACCGACATCAACGTAAGCGGTACCAATGATGATACCGAAATTGCCCTCTACTCCATGAGCGGTGGCGCTTGTAACATCGATAGCCTTGTAGAGGTTGCTTGTGACCAAGATGGTGGTTCGGTGATCAACTTCAACTCGATTATTTCGGCTGCTCCGGTAACTCCGGGTGATACCTTCTATATCCAGGTCTCTGGTTGGAATGGTACCGAAGGTTCCTTCTGTATCGAAATCACCGAGGTATTCCAGGCCGTGAATGACAATGTGTGTGATGCCGTAGCCCTGCCCGTCGATGGCAGCGTGGCCAACTACTACAACATCGGCGCTACCGTTGAGACGCTGGAGGACAGCCTGCTTTCTCCCCCGCTGGGTGATGGACAAGGTAACAGCGCCTGGTTCGAAAACGATATCACTAACTCGGTCTGGTTCACCTTCGTGGCTCCCGCTTCGGGTTCGGTCATTATTGACCTCTGTAATGGGGAAGTAGGGACCGACTTCGATACCCAGGTAGCGGTATATTCGGCAGATTCTTGCTCCAACTTCGCGACCTTCAACTTCGTGGCGGGCAACGACGACATTCCCGGTTTCCTTTGTGGCTTTGCCTCAGTGCTGGATGTGTACTGTCTGACCCCCGGTGAGACCTACTATATCCTGGTTGATGGCTGGGGCGGTGATACCGGTAGCTTTGGTATCAGCGTGTCTGATAATGCCGTCATTGATCCCATCGCCGCTACGGCAACAGCGACCTCTCCTCTCTGTGCTGGCGAGGCCAGCGGCTCGGTGACCGTTTCTGCCACCGGCGGTAGTGTGAATGCCTACCTGCCTTTGTATTCCTACCAGTGGGATACCGGTGATACGACGGCTACCCTGTCCAACGTGATGGCGGGTGACTATACCGTTCTGATTACCGATCCTTGTGGCGATACCGCTAGCTTCGTCTTTACGGTACCTGATGTGTCTGGTCCGGCTCTCGCCGCTGATGCGGGTGAAGATCAGGGCTACTGTGAGACCGGTTCTGTTACCCTTGGTGGGGCCATGACCGGTATGGGGGGGCTGGCTGCTGAGAGCCGTCGTGCTTACGGGGTAGACCTCGGTGGCGGTGGTGACTTCTTCAGCCACAAGATCCGTGATATTGAAGATCAAGGGACCATCGCTTCTGGCAACGGTGCTTTCTTCGGTGGCGATTTCGCTTTCGGGGTGTTCTTTGCCATAGACAACTCCAACCAGGAACTGCTCACCATCGATACCGTATCGGGTGGCGTGACCGTTCTGGGTCCCTGTCTCCCCAACGCCGGTCACACCTGGACGGGTCTTGCCTTTGACCAGACAACCTCGACCATGTATGCCATCAGTACGGATGGCGCTAGCGGTCAGCTTTACACCGTGGATCTGGGTTCTGGTGCCGCGACCGCTACGGCTGTCGTCACCACGGCTATTCCCATCTGGCTGGCCATTGACACTGCCGGGATGGCTTACACCCTCGACATTGGCGACGACCAACTTTACGCTGTAGATCTGGCTACGGGTGCCGCTACGGCCATTGGCTCGGTTGGCTTCAATGCCTCCTTTGCTCAGGACGCCGATTTCGATCCCGAAACCAACACCCTGTACCTCGCGGCTTACAATGCCGACATCAGTGTGGCGGAGTTTCGTTCGGTCGATGTGACCACCGGTGCTTCCACCTACATCGGCGATTTCAACCGCGTAGAGGTTGGGGCCTATGCGATCGCCGAGGAGACGGTTGCGCCTTACACCTACGCCTGGTCGCCGGCGCTGGCTCTGGACAACCCCTTTGCCGCCAATCCTGTGTCGACGACTCCGGTGACGACCACCTACGTGGTCTCCGTGACCGACGACTGTAACCTCACCGTGACCGATACTGTGACGATTGAGGTCGGTACGCCTCCCACCCTCTCGCTGACCAGTGTGCCCATCAACGACACCACCGGTACGACGGGCGAAGCTACCGTCGACATCCAGGGTGGTACGCCTCCCTACACCATCCTGTGGAGCGATGGTAGCACCGGTACCACGACTACGGTAACCGACTCCGGCTTTGTGACCGTCATGGTGACCGACTCCCTCGGTTGTATGGTGACCGACTCCATCTTTGTGGATGACATCACCTCCATTGACGATCTGGCGAGCATGGGTATCACGGCCTTCAAGGCCTTCCCCAACCCCTCCAACGGGGCCTTCACCCTGCGGGTGAATCTGCTCAAGCCTGAGCGTATGGAAATCGTGATCTACAACATGAGCGGTCAGCGCATCTTTAGCGATGTGTCCAATGGCCAGGCTACCTACGATCAGGTGATCAACCTGAACCAGGCGGCTGCCGGCGTGTACATGCTGAGCGTGACCACGGCTCAGGGACAAGCCTACAAACGTCTTACCATCCGCTAAGACAGGCTCGTTTCCAACTTCAGTCCCCTGCGCACCCTCGGTGCGCAGGGGATTTTCTTATTTGGGGACTTGGCCCGGAAAAGGTATCGTAGCTGATCTGCGTGTCCAGCACGAATGCCTCAACGTCTCATGAAGGAGCGCGGGTGGGGGCGATGGACTTACCTCGCCTACACCAGCGACCACCGAAAGACGAGTATCGGGAAGTCCGTCGAAAGCGTAGCCGTGAGATCGTGGGAAGGGATTGGCTCAGGATGGTGCAATTCCCTGATAAACAGTATGTTAATGGCCGTGTGGCCATTCTCATATCCCAAACTCACGTCTAGTACTGAGGCACGGCCGAGAGGGCACGTTCCGTCTATAGGGTAGGCCTACGGACCGGCAAAACGCAAAAAAGCCCTGGAACACCAGGGCTGAATTTGGACAAAGAATGGGTAGATTGGGTTTACAGTTCGGAGAGGCCGGACCAGGGATCAATATCCTCCTCGTCCAGGAGCATCTGGTCCAGGGACTCTATTTCCCAGGCAGAAAGCTCGCTTTCCTGCTCAAGCTCATACAAATCTCCGATAAGGAGACTCGCGTCCGGGATAGCCTGTGGCGACAATACCACTTTCCAATGCCCGGATTCTTTCCGGAGGTGTATATGCTGCAAACCGTAGCCTTCAAGGCGAAAGGTAGCGGTAGCAGTCATGTGGTCCCGGGAAAGATGGTCGAGGGTAAAGTCCAATGGAGGCCGTGGCCGCCCTTGTTGCTGGAGGAGCAAGAGCTCATCCAAAGTGTCCCAGCTATCGGGGTGAACCCATTGTTTGGCGAATTCGAAGTCGCCGGCAAGGCGAGCCGTCAGGTATTGATGGGCCGTTTCTTGGGGGGTGGGGGAGGTATTGCTACAGGCAAATAAACTTGCGCAAAGCATGCCTCCCCAAAGGAGGATGGAAAAGCGGAACATGAGCAAGAGCGGTAAAATGAAGAAACAAGAGCAAATCTTCCCCTAAGATAGGGAACAAAATGCCGGGATGAAATTCCTGCTTTCGTTTTTTTTACATGTGGAATGTTTCTTGGCCCGTTTTGGATCTGGATTCAGGTTTTTTCAGGGGATAAAAGGCGGTATTCCTCAACAATTGCCTCACGTAAAGGGTTATTGAGACACATCGATAATTTGTTAGACCAAGCGTCTTCTGCCTGAAAATCCTTTTCTTCATGAGCAATCCGGAAATCCCTCAAAAGCAGCCATATCTGATGGACCTCGAACCGGGCACCTATTGGTGGTGTGCCTGTGGCAAAAGCCAAAATCAACCCTTTTGCGATGGCTCACACAAGGGAAGCGCGTTTACGCCAGTCAAAACGGTGATAGAGTCGGCGCGGAAGGTCGCCCTCTGTGGGTGCAAGCATAGCCAGAATGCGCCTTTCTGTGACGGCATGCATCGCAAGCTCGACTAATTTGCCCGCTCGCCTCTGGCGAAAAGCCGGGCCGTGATGCTTACCACGCCATACACCTTTTCGGTTTTATCGTCATTTGCGTAAATCCGCATGGTGTAGGTGTCCGGAGCCAGTCGAAGGTCTGACACAGCAAGATGTGTCAGATAATAGTCTATTTCATTCTCTTCGGGCTGTCCCAGCCACTGCCCATTTTCCTTGAGGGGAATATGGATGGCGTACTCTTGCAAGTCGTGGCGACTGTTTTCCAAAACGATGAAGAGCGGTAGGTCCTGACGGGTGGTACCTACATAATAGGTGATGACCAACTCCAGGTCGGCAGCGAGCGTATCGCTATAGCGGGTCAGATCAACCTGATATTCGCAAGGCTCCGAAAAGTACATCGTATAGCCTTCCAGGCTGACGGTGCCTTTCCAGATGGGACGCACATCTCCGCAGCCTGCCCAGGAGAGCAGACTCAGAAGCAAAAGCGTAGAATAGGCGCGGCCGAGCAAGGGCATTGTGAGCAAAGCGCTAGAAGACGAAACGGGCCTGGGAAGAAAGGAAAGCAGGGAGTGGGACCTGGAAAGGCTCCCTACTATTGTCCCATTGGCTAAAAATAATAGATTATAGAGAATATTTAAAGTTTCGCATCAAAAACTGTATGAGAAAGGCAGGCGCGTCCTTGCCTCTCGATTTTGCCGCTCCTCCTAAAAACACATTGAGACTGTCTCCAAGAGACAGCCTCAATGGTTTCAAGCTTGTATTTGAGGAGGACTAAGCCTGTGCGCGTCCTTGCGAGGAAGCGGTCTGCTCTTTTACCGATTCCGGCGTTTTGACCATTATCGGGGCGGCTTCGACCTCAGTATAGGCGCCCATGTTGGCAAATTTCTGGACCCGCTCACGGAGCAGTTGCTCCATGGGGAGGGTCGTCAGCTCCTCAAGATCCTCGAGAATGCGAGCCTTTACGAGAGCATAAGCTGCCTCAGGCTCACGATGTGCGCCACCGAGTGGCTCGGGGACAATTCCGTCGATCAGATTCAGCTCAAAATTGTCGTGGGCAGTGAGCTTGAGGGCCTCGGCGGCCTGCTCTTTGTTTTCCCAGCTGCGCCAGAGGATGCTGGAGCAGGATTCGGGAGAGATCACTGAGTACCATGTATTTTCCATCATATAGACCCGATCGCCGATGCCAATGCCGAGGGCGCCCCCGGAAGCCCCTTCCCCGATGATGATACAGAGGATGGGGGTGCGCAAGCGGGCCATTTCGATCAGGTTGCGGGCGATGGCCTCACCCTGACCGCGCTCTTCGGCTTCCAGACCGGGATAGGCTCCGGGGGTATCGATGAGAGAGACCACCGGAATTCCGAATTTTTCGGCCATCTTCATCAGGCGAAGCGCCTTGCGATAGCCTTCGGGATTGGGCATGCCAAAGTTCCGGTACTGTCGCTGCTTGGTGGTGCGGCCTTTTTGTTGCCCGATGAACATGACCGTACGGCCACCCACGCGGGCCAGGCCGCCAATCATGGCTTTGTCATCGGCATAGCAGCGATCCCCAAAGAGCTCAATAAACTCATCGGAGATATGCTTGATATAATCCAGGGCATAAGGCCGATCGGGGTGGCGTGACATCTGCACGCGCTGCCAGCGGCTCAGGTTGCCGTAGATATTTTTCTTCAGATCCAGGATTTTCTTCTTGAGATCCTCGGCTGCACCTTCCATCTCCATGCCGTTTTCATCGGCAATTTTCCTCATCTCTTCCAGGCGGTGCTCCAGCTCGATGATCGGCTTCTCAAAGTCAAATATGTTATTCGGGCTCATAGGCGTAACCACTTTTGATTAAATGAAGGTACAAAAAATCTCGCATACAGGGAAGGCCCATTCAGCGGTTGCCGTCATAAATCAAAAAGGCCTGCCCGATTTGGCAGGCCCTGCAAAGGTAAGCATTTGATTGCATTAGCCCTAACGGGCCTCGCAGATTTATCGTGCAGGCAGCGGTTCATCGTTGATCTATAGGCACATAGTCCCGGGTAGCGGGACCAATGTACACCTGCCGCGGACGCCCGATTGGCTCGTTATTGGTGCGCATCTCGGCCCACTGGGAGATCCAGCCGGGCAGGCGGCCGAGGGCAAACATCACGGTAAACATGTCGACCGGAATTCCCATGGCCCGGTAGATGATGCCGGAATAGAAGTCTACGTTGGGGAAGAGCTTTCGCGAGCTGAAGTAATCATCGGCCAGAGCGGCCTTTTCCAGCCCTTTGGCGATGTCGACGACAGGATCCTCCTTGCCGAGCTTGCCCAGCACCCGGTCGACGTATTTCTTGATCACCCGGGCCCGGGGATCGTAGTTTTTGTACACCCGGTGGCCAAAGCCCATCAGACGGAAGGGATCATCCTTGTCTTTGGCTTTGTTGATGTAGCGTTCTACATCGCCGCCATCCTCCCGGATGGCTTCGAGCATTTCGAGTACGGCCTGATTGGCCCCGCCGTGCAGCGGGCCCCAGAGGGCATTTACGCCGGCCCCAATGGCCGAGAAGAGGTTGACATGAGAAGAGCCAGCCACGCGCACCGTGGCGGCCGAGCAGTTTTGCTCGTGGTCGCCGTGCAGGACGAGCAGGGCGTCGAGGGCATCGGCCACATCTTCGTCCACTTCCCCAAACATCATGTACAAGAAGTTCTCCACATAGCCAAGAGAGGGATCGGGATCGATATAAGCCAGGCGGTGGTGGTGACGGTAGATGTAGGCGGTCATCACCGGCAGGTTGGCGAGGATAAAGTAGATGCTGTCCCAGCGTACCTGCTCGTCGCTCCAGGAGTCGAGATTGGCCCGGTAAAAGCCCGGGAGTGCATTGACCATCACCGATAGCATACACATCGGGTGGGTATTTTCGGGCATGGCGTCCAACAGACGCTTGAGGCCGCCTTTCAGTCCTACATGGGCCTTGAGATTATCCTCAAACGTGCTGAGCTCCTGCTGGGTGGGAAGTTCCCCATTCAGGAGCAGCAGCATCAACTCGGTGAAGGTGGCCTGATCAGCCAGCTGCTCGATGGGGTACCCACGGTGCTGCAGGATTCCCTTGGCCCCATCGATAAAGGTGATGCTGCTCATCGTGGAGCCGGTATTTTTGAAGCCGGTGTCCAGGGTGACATGCTTCGTTTGGCTCAGCAACTGAGAGATATCAATACCTTTTTCGTTATAGGTACCGGTTACGACCGGCAGGGAGTAAGTTTCTTTACCGATCCGCATTTCTACGGTTTCGTTCATTTCGGTAATCGTGGCCATATGTTTAGGTGAGAATTGGTAAAAAGGAAAGGCGAAAGCTCAAAAATAATCCCTCAAAATTACGAAAATGAGGAGGAAATTAAAAATGGATCACAAGGCTAATTTACGGCCTAAGGGGCACGGGTTTAGGGAGAAGGGGGCTTAGCTGGGGGCGAAATTTCGCCCCTAACCCGGACTTAAGATAGCGCATCCAGTTGGGCAAGGGCTTCGCGAAAGCCCCCGTTGAGGATCGGAAAGCGACACCAGGTTTTGGGATCCAAATTGGCGTCGTCGAGGTGAAAAGAAGGAGCGTAGCGCTCCCGCTTCCATTGGTTGCGGGACCAGAGCAAGAAAAATTTGCGAATGTAGGCCTTGAGTTGCGCATCGGGATAAGCGCCACGAAGCCGCCGGAAGGTCTCCACTGGCGACAGGTAGTCGCGGATGGCGCACTTTTCGATGGCGTCGAGGATCCCATAGGGCATCAGGTCGGTTTCATCAGTTTGGGTGAAGCTCGCCGGCCGCAGCTCGGCCGTCGGTTGCAGCTTGTTAACGTGGTTAAGGGCCGGAATGTTAAGGGAATTTTCGGCCCAGCGCAGCCACTCGAGCAGATAGGCCTTGTCCAGCCCGCCCAGGGGGGCGAGCCCCCCGGCGGTATCGCCGTCCATGGTAGCGTAGCCCACCGCCGCTTCGCTGCGGTTGGAGGTGGTGATAAGCAGGCCATTGCGGATATTGGCGAGCATCCAGATGCCCGGCGCGCGCAGGCGCGCCTGTATGTTTTGCAGGGCCAGGTCGTCCTGTTCCCAGCTCAGCGCCCGGCCCAGGGCCCCGGCCAGCATCCCCTTGTACTGCTGGTGCAGGGGCTCTACATCCCAATGCATGAAGGCGGCTCCCAGCCCCTCTGCCAGCGCCTGCGCGCTGTTGAGGGTGTCGGGCCCGCTGTTGGCGGTGCCCTGGTACACACATACCAGCAGCTGCGCCGCCAGGGGCTGGCTCAGGTCCGCGCCGCTGTAGCCCAGCTTGGCCTGCAGCTCCTCCGGGCTCAGCTCGGCCTGCGCCCGCTGCAGGGCGTGGGCGCAGAGCACCGCACAGGCCGAGGAGTCGGCTCCGCCCGAGAGCGACAGCACAAAGCCGCGGCTGCGGCTCTTGCGCATATAGTCAAATAGGGCCAGGGTCTCAGCCAGGTAAAATTCCTCGGCTTTGGCTTCGGTGGGGGCAATCTCGCCGCCCTCGGTCCGGGAATCGGCCTCCTCATAGCTGCCCTCGCAGACCAGCAGGTTGTCGGGCAACTCGGGGGTGAAGTTGAAGGACTTCTTGCGCTGGATGTGGACGCGCTCTACGTCCACGACGGCATGGGTGACATCGTAGTCTATCAGGCCAAAGCGCTGGTTGCGGGCCAGCAGGACGCCGCTCTGGGCAATCAGAATCTCACCGTCGTAGATGATGCGGCCGGCCTCGTTGCCGAGCAGGTTGCTGTAGACGTAAGTACAGCTGTAGCCGCGCGAGGCCTCGCGCACCAGGATTTCCCGTACCTGGCTCTTGCCAAAGGCAAAGTTGGAGGCGCTGGGATTCAGGATGACGTCGACATTGTTGAGGTAATGCCGCTGGGCCGGGCGGATGCCGTTCCAGGCGTCTTCGCAGATTTCAAACCCGATGCGGACGCCGTCGATCTGGAAAATGAAATCTCCGAAGGGATAAGCCACCCCCTCCCAATGGTAGGTGGATACCTGGCCCTCGGGCCAGGGTTTGAACCACCGGGGCTCGTAATAGATGCCATCGCCAGCCAGCTCCTGCTTGGGCACAAAGCCCAGGACTTCGCCATCGTGGATCAGGGCCACGACATTGTAGAGGCAGTTTTCGTGCTCCATGGGCAGGCCCACCGAGACGGTCAGACCCTGGCTGGCGGCGCTCAGCTCGGCGAGGGCTTCCAGCGAGCGCCGCAGCACATACTCGTTGAAAAAGGCGTCTTCGCAGCCGTAACCACTGATGGCCAGCTCGGGCAGACAGAGGATATGGACCTGCTCGGTCCGGGCCTGAGCGATGGCGGCCAGCAGGTTGCGGGTATTTTGCTCAAAATCCAGGGGAGTCTGATTGACTGAGCCGCCGGCAAGTCGGAGATATTTCATAAGAATGCCCTCAGGGTTGGGAGGAAAAAAGGACCGGGTCCTTGGAGAAAAGATTTTTTGTGTGTTTTTTACACAAATCTAAACGAGACAGGGGGCAGAAAGTTTGTCAGAATGGGGGAAAAGTGGGGGATTTTTACGCATGAGGAGTCTACGCATAAAGACGTTGCCGCTCATGTTCTCCCTGATGCACCTGTCCCATACGCGAGATATCCATGAAGCCAGAAAGACAAGCGCATAATGTGGCTCCGACGCCCCTCTTGGTGGCGGTGGATGCGGTCGTATTTGGGTATGAGGCCCAGCGGGGCGTCTCCTTGCTGCTGGTGCAGCGGCGCTACGGCCCCCATGCGGGGGCCTGGGCCTTGCCGGGTGGCTTTGTCCGTCCGGAGGAGTCTCTGGAAGCGGCGGTCTCCCGGGAGCTGGAGGAGGAGACTGGCGTGAAAATCAGCTATCTGGAGCAGCTGTACACCTTTGGCGCGCCGGAGCGAGACCCGCGGCAGCGGGTCATTTCGGTGAGCTACTTTGTCCTGGTACGACCTGATGCACTGAGGGTACAGGCCGATACCGATGCCGCCGATGCGGCCTGGTTTGCGTTGGAGGCGCTGCCCTCCCTGGCCTTTGACCATGGGGAGATCGTAGCCACCGCCGTGGAGCGCCTGCGCAACAAGCTCACCTACGAGCCGATCGGCTTCGAGCTGCTCGAAGAGACCTTTACCCTCACCGAACTGCAAGCCCTCTACGAGTCGCTGCTGCGACGCCCCATCGACCGCCGCAATTTTCAGAAGAAAATCCGCAGCCTAGACATCCTCGAAGAACTGCCCGAAACTCGCAAAAGCCCCGGTTCAGGCCGCCCGGCCCGGCTATATCGTTTTCAGCGGGCGCGCTACTTTGAGCTGCAAGCGCGGGGGCAGCTGTTTGAGGTGTGGATCTAGGCTAGTGCTCTGTCAAGTACCGAATGAAGGGTGATCGCTGCATCTTTTTCCGCATCTCTGCGTTGAAAAATGCCTCATTTGGCCCGCCAAACTTCCCGG
>RFHL01000666.1 GCA_003696875.1 Bacteroidota bacterium
CCTTTCCATCGAGGGCAACTGGTTTGCCAATGACTTTACCGGCCTTACGCCTCCCTGGGACGACAACATGGTCTACAGCCCCCACAAATACTGGAGCACCAACGACCAGGGCTCTATCCAGTGGGTACTCGACCTGCGCGAGGCCCAGAATGTCCCGCTCTGGTTCGGGGAGACAGGGGAAAACTCCAACACCTGGTTTACCGAGGCCATCCGGCTCTTTGCCGCGCACGACATCGGCTGGGCCTGGTGGCCCATGAAAAAGATCGAGGACATCAAGGGGCCCCTCTCCATCCTCAAACCCGACGGCTACCAGGACCTGCTGGACTACTGGAACGGCGATGGCCCGCGCCCCAGCGTCGCCGCGGCGACGAGTGGGCTGATGGACCTCGCCCAGGCCGCCCGCCTCGAAAACTGCTATCACCAGCCTGGCGTGATCGATGCCATGTTTCGCCAGATTGAGGAGCCCACGACCCGCCCCTACAAGGATCACCACTGGCCTGGCAAGATCTACGCCGCCGACTACGACTTTGGCAGCCACGAGATCGCCTATGGCGACAATGATGTCGCCACCTACCACCTCTCCACCGGCAATTATACCGCCTGGAACAAAGGCTGGGCCTACCGCAATGATGGCGTGGACATCGAGCCGACCCAGGACCCGCTCAATACTCTCGGCTACAACGTAGGCTGGTTTGATCCGGGAGAATGGATGCAGTATACCATCGCCGTCGACAATCCGGGGGTATACGACCTGACCTTCCGGATCGCTACCCAGAATGCCAGCACCCTGTTCCGGCTGGAAGCCGACGGGGCGGCCCTCGCCGCGCCACAGCCCGTGGCCAGCACGGGCGGCTGGCAGACCTGGCAGGAGGTCACCCTTCCGGATGTAGTATTAGATGACCCGAACCTTCAGCTCCGGATCGCCATCGACCAAGGCGGCTTCAACCTGAGCAGCCTCTCCGCCATCCGTACGGGTGCCTCGACCGAGGTGTCGGCCGAGTTTGTCTCTGCCGTGACCTCGGCGGCGGATGCCGTCGCCCTATCGATCAACAAATCCCTGGCGGCCCCCCTGCCGGCCTCGCCCGCCGGCTTTGATATCCTGGTCAATGGCAGCTCCGTTCCGATTCTGCAAACGGAGTTGGATGCCCAAAATCCCCGGCTGATCCACTTCCGGGTGGATCACACCTTCCTGGCCGGCGAGGTGATCGAAATTTCCTACGCCGGCACGCAGGTGCAGGCGCAGGACGGCACCTCCCTCACGGCCTTTACCCTCGAGGAGGTACAGAATACCCGCCCCATCTTTAACCTCGTCCCGGGCCGGGTCGAGGCGGAGGCCTACTTCTTCCAGGTCGGGACCCAACTGGAAAACACCACTGACCAGGGCGGCGGGCAAAACATCGGCTACCTGGATCCCGGCGACTACCTCGACTACTACATCGACGTGGCCGAAGCCGGCAGCTATCAGGTCGACTTCCGCAACGCTTCCGATGGCGGCAGCGGCGGCCTGGCGTTGCAGCTTGTGGACAGCCTGGGCACCAGCTCACTGGGAAGCGTGAGCTTTACCAGCACCGGGGGCTGGCAAAGCTGGCAGACTACCTCGGCGACCATGGTCCTCCCTGCCGGCCTGCAGCAGCTGCGGGTGCTGATCACCGATCCCCAGTTCAACCTGAACTGGATGGAGTTTAGCCGGCTCACCTCCCTAGACGCGCCCCATGACCTGCTGGACATGCAGGTCTATCCCAATCCCAGCCCCGGCCGCTTTGAGGTCACCGCCACGCTGGCCCGCCCCCAAGCCGCCCAGGTGGAGGTCCTCAATGCCCTCGGCCAGCTTATCCAGCGCCATCCGATGCCCATCACCGCGTCCCGGGTGGCCCTTGACC
>RFHL01000667.1 GCA_003696875.1 Bacteroidota bacterium
AGTGTTCGGAGTCCACCGGGATGATGGGCACCTGATGCTTGCGGGCCTGGGCCATCACGATCTCGCCGGCGACCACAAGGGTCTCCTTGTTGGCCAGGGCAATGGCCTTGCCGCTTTCGATGGCCCGCAGGGTGGGTCGCAGGCCGGCAAAGCCCACACAGGCGGTGAGCACCATGTCGGTCTCGGGCAGGGCCATGAGCTCGGTGGTGGCGGCCTCGCCGGCATGCACGGCGATGGGCAGGTCGGCGAGGGCCGCGCGAACCTCTTCGTAGCGGCTTTCGTCGCCGATGGCGACGGCCTGGGGCCTCAGCAGGCGGGCCTGCTCGATCAGCAACTGCGCATTGCGGTAGGCGGTGAGCACCGTTACAGCAAAGCGCTCGGGATGGCGCTGTATCACATCTACGGCTTGGGTGCCGATGGAACCCGTAGAGCCAAGGATGGCGATCTTCTTCAGTTGGGACATGGAAGGAAAATGGAAGTACAGCCGGCCTTGGCGGCCGGGCAGAAGGCTGCTCACGAAGATACACCGACCCGGGGCAATGGGCAAATGGGGAAATAGGGAAGTGGGAGAGTGGGAAAGTGGGAAAGTGGGAAAGTGGGGAAGTGGGGTTTTGCCTCTGAACGGATAGGGTGCAATTTGTATGTTTTACCCCTGCCTCTTAGCTTTAAGCCGGTCGGGAAAGCCTCCCGATCGGTAGGTTACATGCCTTTTCCTTCTCACCGGCCACTGGCCGCAACGCTGCTACCTGACACTATGTACCTTTCCCTTCGCCTGCTGATGGTGCTGCTTCTGACCGCAGCCTCCAGCCTGTACGCCCAGCAACTCACCCAGACCGTACGTGGCCGGGTCGTGGATCAGGATTCTGAGTTTCCTCTCGAAGGGGTCACCGCCGTCTTCATAGCTCCCGATGGCCGGGTTCAGGGGGCTTACACCGCCGAAGATGGCTCCTTTCGCATCGAAAAGGTACCGGTAGGGCGGCAGTCCTTTGTTTTTCGGCTGCTAGGGTATGCCGAGGTACGCCTCGACAACATCGAGGTGACCTCTGGTAAGGAGACCATCCTCAACATCCCGATGGCCCCTACGGCCATGTCCATGGACAGCGTGGAGATCGTGGCCCAGCGCAATGGGGAGGTGAGCAATGAAATGGCCAAGGTGAGCGCCCGGCAGTTTTCGGTGGTGGAAACCGACCTCTATGCCGGCAGCCGGGGCGAGCCCGCCCGGATGGCCTCCAATTTTGCCGGGGTGCAGGGAGCCGATGACTCCCGCAACGACATTGTCGTGCGGGGCAACACCCCCAACGGCGTCCTCTGGCGCCTGGAAGGGATCAATATCCCCAATCCCAACCACTTTGCCATTCCCGGCACGGGCGGGGGACCGGTGACGATTCTCAACAATAAGTTCCTCGCCAACAGCGACTTCTATACCGGGGCCTTCCCGGCGCAATATGGCAACGGCATCTCCGGGGCCTTTGACCTGCGCATGCGCAACGGCAACAACGAGCGGCACGAACTCTCGGCCCAGTTGGGCTTCCTGGGCACCGAACTCATGGCCGAGGGGCCGCTTTCCAAGGAAAGCGGGGCTTCCTATCTCGCGATGTATCGCTATTCCACCCTGGCACTCTTTGGCTTCCTCAACATCAATGTCGGGACCGACGCCATCCCCCGCTATCAGGACGGCGCTTTTCGCCTGAATTTTCCCCTGAAAAGTGGGGCCAATCTGTCCTTTTGGGGCATCGGCGGGATGAGTGACATCGACATCATCCTGAGCGAGTCCGAGTTTGGGGAGGATCTGTACGCCGCCGACAGCGACCGCGATCAGTACTTTGGCAGCAATACCGGCGTGGTGGGAATGACCTACCTGCATCCCATCAATACCAGCACCAGTTTCAAGGCTGGTCTCGCCGCCAGCAACCAGCGGGTGGACGCCTATCACGAATACTTTCCTCCGGAGGAAAGGGAAACGGACTCCCTCTTCCTGACCCAGGGGCGCCTGGTTCCGATCCTGGACTACACCTTCAGCGAAACGAAGTATTCTGCCTACGGCCACTTTACCAAGCGCTTTTCGCCCCAGCATACCTTGCAAGTCGGCGTCAATGCCGACCTGTATCAGTGGCGCTTTATCGACAGTGTGCGCCGGGTAGAGCTTCCTACTGGTGGGCAGGCCTATACGAGTCCCTGGCAGACCCGCTGGGATGCCCAGGAAGGGGCCCTGCTGTTGCAGCCCTATGCCCAGTACCGCTACAAGTCGCGTAATGACCGCTTTGAACTGGTCACCGGTGTGACCAGTCTCCTCTTCACCCTCAACGAAAACAGCTTCTCTCCGCTGGAGCCGCGCTTGGGGATGTCCTACAGCCTGGGCAACGGGCAGCGCCTGAGCTTTGGCACGGGATTGCATTCCCAAATCCAGTCCACCTATCTCTACTACTACGGCGGGGCCAATGTGATCAACAACGATCCGCAGGAGTACAACAAAGGCATGGGGCTGAACAAGAGCATCCATGCCGTCCTGGGCTACGACTGGGCCTTTGCCAAGGACATGCGCCTCAAGGCCGAGACCTACTATCAGCATTTGTACGATCTGCCCATTGAGCCCCAGCCGAGCTCTTTCTCTCTGATCAATGCCGGAGCCGGCTTTGCCCGTTTTTTCCCCGGTCCTCTGGTCAATGAAGGCATCGGCCGCAACTATGGCGTGGAACTCACCATCGAAAAGTTTTTCACCCGGGGGTATTACTTCCTGCTCACCGGCTCTGTCTTTGATGCCAAGTATCAGGGCAGCGACGGGATTTGGCGCAATACCACCTTCAACGGCCAGTATGCCTTCAATGCCCTCTTTGCCAAGGCCTTCAAGCTGGGGGAAAATACCATTCTGGACCTGGGCGGCAAAGTGACCACCGCGGGCGGTCGCTGGTACGGCGACCCGGACGTAGACGCCTCTTTCCTGGCCCAGGAAGTGATTTTTGTGGACAGTACCTTTGGGACGGTGCAGTTCCGGCCTTACTCCCGTGTCGATGTGCGCGTGGCCCTGCACTGGAACCGGCCCAAAGTCTCCCACGAGATCGCCTTCGACCTGATCAACGTCTTTGGCATCCAAAACCTGTTGGGCTTCACCTTTGTGCGGGACCACCCCTCCGGAAACCCGATCCGGGAAGAGTATCAGCTGGGCTTCTTCCCCATTTTCTACTACAAGATCGACTTTAAGGCGGGTGGCGGCGGAAGGTAGCGATTAGTCCGTGAGGCTATCCAGGTGGCCCGCCTCCTCGATGCGGGCCACAATGTCGTAGGCCAGCCGCAGGGCCCGGTAGCCGTCCTGCAGGCTCACGGGCGGTGGTGCCTCGCCGCGGATCGCCGCGGCAAAGGAGGCAAGTTCCATCCCGATGGCATTCACCTCCGGAGCGGCGGGCTGCTCCAGGATCAGGATTTTGGTGCCCTCGCCGGTCCCGATGGGAAACTTGACTTTGCCGGGCTCCGGCTGTCCATCATCCTCCGCGCTGAGGTGAAAGACCTCGGCCTGCTTTTTCAGGAAATCGACCGCGATGTAGGTGTTTTTCTGGAAAAAGCGGAGCCGGCGCATGTTCTTGGTCGAAATGCGGCTGGCAGTCAGGTTGGCGACGGCGCCATTTTCAAAGACAATGCGAGCATTGGCAATATCGGGGCTCTCGCTCACGACGGCGACGCCGACGGCGGCGACCTCCTTTACCGGGCTGCGCACCAGGCTCAGCAGCACGTCCAGGTCGTGGATCATCAGGTCCAACACCACCGAGACATCGGTGC
>RFHL01000668.1 GCA_003696875.1 Bacteroidota bacterium
CACCGGTACGATTTTGTTTTCCAGCGACTCAAAATGAAAGTCCTTCGCGACCCCCACGATCTGTCCCTTCCGGGGAATCCAGGCCTTTTGGGCACTCAGGGTAGACGTTTCTACCTGTCGTCCCAGGGCTTCTTCTGGCGTCAGCCCCATCAGGCGGATGGCCGTTTCATTAAAAATAAAGGCGGATGTTCCATCGGTGCCATAGCCGCGGGAGAAGTCCCGACCGGCGACCATGTCGACATCCATCGTCCGAAAAAAGTCATGGTCCACCGTGACGGTGCGTATCGCCCCGCTCTCCTGATTGAGGGTGACGCCTTGCACCTCGTGCCCCAGGATGGAGGACAAGCGGCGGGTCAGCCGCTTGTTGGAGGCCGTAACCGACACAATGTTGGGATCGGCAAGAAGCCGGTTCTTGAGGCCGGGATAGTCCCGCGCTGCCGAGTCCGTCGGCAGCGGCATGATGACCAACTGCTCGGTATTCAGCCCCAGGTCTTTGTTCCGCAGGTAGTTCAGCTGGCTACTGACCGTGAGGGTACTGATGATCAGGATGATGGAAATGGCAAATTGGACCACCACCAGACCCCGCCGGAGGCCCAGGCCTCCGAGCTGCAGGTCGTGTCCCCGGCCCCGAAGGATCTGGACCGGCCTAAAACCCGACAGCACAAAGGCCGGATAGCTGCCCGCCAGAAAGCCCACCAACAACCCAAAACCCAGCAGGGTCAGCCAGGCACCGCCGGGCAAATGGGAAAAAGCCAATTCCTTACCCGCCAACTGATTGAACATCGGCAGAAACAAATCTGCCCACACCAGCGCCAGCAGGGTGGCAAAGAGGCTGATGACCACCGACTCGGCCAGAAACTGGCCGATGAGCTGGGTCCGGCGGGCTCCGACGACTTTGCGCAGGCCTACCTCCCGCATCCGCCGCCCGGCCCGGGCGGTGGCGAGATTCATATAGTTGATGCAGGCAATCAGCAGGATGAAAAGAGCCACCGTGCCAAAGATGTACAGGTAACGAATGTTGCCATTGGGCTCAATCTCGCCCTGCAACTGCGAATGCAGGTGGATGTCGTGGATGGGCTGCAGCTCAAAACGGATCATGCCGGGCGCTTCCTCGCCCAACAATCTCTCGGCAAAGGCCGGGAACTGGGCCTCCAGGGCCTCTTTGTCCTCCGGGCGTTTCAACTTCAGGTAGGTTACCTGCGACATTTCGCCCAAGTTGTTCAGCACGATATCAGGATAGATGACCGGCCCGGTTTTGAGCGAAACCAGCATGTCGAAGTGGAAGTGACTCTTCTCCGGCATAGGGTCCATCACCCCGGTGATGACCAGATCGGCCATATCATTGACCCGCAGGACCTTACCGACCGGATCATCGTCCCCGAAATAGCGGCGGGCCATATCGGTGCTCATGATGGCGGTAAAGGGATCGGCCAGGACTTTGGCCGGGTCTCCGGATCGCAATGGGATATGGAAGATGTCCAGGGCCTCGGGATCCATCATGGCAACCTGGCCTTCTTCGTAGGTATTTCCCTCATACTCCAGCCGCACAAAGGAGGGGTCAAAACGGGCCATGGCCTCAACCTGAGGAAAATCTGCCGCCTCCAGCTCCGGCCGCATGCGGTAAGATGACTGGGCAGTGCCGATCCAGGCCCCATTTTGCTGCCAGTAGGTGACCAGCCGAAAAATCCGATCTCCGTCTGGATGATGCTGGTCATAGCCGCGCTCGTCCTGTACATACATCCAGATCAGCAGGCATACGGCCAGGCCCGTCGACAGCCCGATGATGTTGATCAGGCTGTAGCCGTACTGCCGGCGCATGTTTCGGAGCGCGATGAGAGCGTAGTGTTTCCACATAATTGAGAGGGTGAGAGACGAAAAACGAGACCGATTTTCTTGGATGGCTGGGCCAGGTCATATGGCCGGAGGCACAAAGAGGAGAAAATCCGTAATCGGTCAGACACCACATCTCCTTGGAACTCCCGCCGTGTGGGCGGGAGCCTCACATGCTGACGTGACAATACCAGAAGGGGTGTTTTCAGGGAGCCAGCGAGGTCCACCTGAAAGAGGGTACTCAGCCCCAAATCGTTGCAGCCTTGACAAAAGCGTACAACATTGACCAGTCAGGTCTAGAGGTGGGTGGCAATCTTGTTTTCGGAGACCACCTTGCCGTCGAGCAAGCGGATGATGCGGTGCCCAAACTCGGCATTGCGGGGAGAGTGGGTCACCATGATGACGGTGGTGCCTTGCTCATTAAGCTGGGTGAGCATTTTCATGACGTCATCGCCGTTGGAGGAGTCGAGGTTTCCGGTAGGCTCATCCGCGAGGATGAGGTGGGGCCGGTTGACGATGGCCCGGGCCACGGCCACCCGCTGCTGCTGTCCGCCGGACAGCTGCTGGGGAAAGTGGTTCTTACGGTGCATCATGTTCATGCTTTCCAGCACCTCTTCTACCCGGGTGCGCCGCTCGGCGCTCTTCATGCGGGTGTAGATCAGCGGCAGCTCGACATTTTCGAAGACCGTCAGCTCGTCAATCAGGTTGAAGCTCTGGAAAGC
>RFHL01000669.1 GCA_003696875.1 Bacteroidota bacterium
CGTGCGCTCCAGTGGAACCGACGAATCCCCGTGGACCATCAAAACCGATGGCGGCGGCGCCTTTCCCATGGATCCCCGGCGCATCTCGGCCGCGCCCCAGCTGTCCACCGGACCGACGGACGCCGGCACCCAAGGCGAGGGCACACTGGAAATCTGGAGCATCGAAGGCAACGGCGGCTGGAGCCACCCGGTGCATGTCCATTTCGAGGAAGGCGTGATCCTTACGCGAGGTGGGAAGGCTCCCCCCGAATGGGAAAAGTGGGCCCGCAAAGACATCTACCGGATCGGGAGGATGGACGACAGTACGGAGAGTGTGGAGATGGCCATCCGCTTCCGTGAATTTGCGGGCACCTACATGGAGCACTGTCACAACACCCAGCATGAAGACCACGCCATGCTCCTGCGCTGGGATCTGGAGCATCCCGGGCAATTGCAGCTGATGCCTGCCCCCATTCCGACCTGGGACGGTGTGGAATACGTGGACAGCGCCGCGCTGCCCACGTTCCGCGACGGTGACGGGACCGGCCCGGCGAATCCGATCCCGTAGCGCCTGCGCGCGCCAGCTCCGGGAACGGAGGGACCGATACCCCGGCCCCTCCGTTCCCGTTCGGGAGGCAGGGCGGTGACGGTGCATTCACCTCACCGCGTCAGCCTGCTGCCGGGAGATCTTGAAAGGTTTCCCGGCACAACCTAGGATAAAGGGTATGTTTGGTGACCTATCGTACCCGGGGCACGTAACCGTTTGATGCAAGCAAGGAGGAGACATCGTGAAGAAAAGCCCCCGAAACCTGATCCCCTTGGTGCTCATCCTGGCCGTACTGGCGGTCGTGGCCACCCCCGGAGCCGAAGCGAGCACGGCTTCCTCGGTCTGGGGAGCCGATTTCTTCCCCAACATTCCGCTGGTCACCCATGAAGGCAAGACGGTACGGTTTTTCGACGATCTCATCAAAGACAAGGTTGTCATGATCAATTTCATCTTCACCCGTTGCCCCGACGCCTGCCCGCTGGAGACGGCGCGGCTGCGCGAGGTCCAAAAGATC
>RFHL01000670.1 GCA_003696875.1 Bacteroidota bacterium
CCAAGGGCCTTATAAGGCCTTGATGATGTCGGTGAAGTCGCGGGACTTAAGGGCGGCACCGCCGACGAGACCGCCGTCGATGTCGGCCATAGCGAAGAGCTCGGCGGCGTTGCTGGGCTTGACGCTGCCCCCGTAGAGAATGGAGCAGTCGTCGGCGACCTGGGCGCCGTACTTGTCACGGATCAACTGCCGGATGAAGGCATGCACCTCCTGCGCCTGATCGGGGGAGGCGGTCACACCGGTCCCGATGGCCCAGACGGGCTCATAGGCGATGATGAGCTTGCCAAAGGCCTCGGCATCGAGGTGGAAGCAGCCGTCGGTCATCTGGGTGCGGATGACGTCGAGGGTATTCCCGGCTTCGCGCTGCTCCAGCGTCTCGCCGATGCAGTAGATGGGGGTGAGGCCGTGCGCGAGTGCGATGTCGATCTTGCTGGCGAGCAGGGCGTTGCTCTCCTGCTGGTACTGCCGGCGCTCGGAGTGGCCGATGATGACGTGGGTAACCCCGACAGAAGTGAGCTGGCTGGCGGACACTTCGCCGGTGTAGGCCCCTTGTTCGGCTTCGTGCAGGTTTTGGGCGGAGAGGTGCACCTTGTCGACATCCTTGACCAGATGGTGGATCTGGCTCAGGAAGGGATAGGAGGGGGCAAAGATGACCTCGGCATCGCCGTGGTATTCGTTGTGGTACATATTCACAACCTCACTGACGAGGGCCTGGGCCTGATCGGAGGTGAGGTGCATTTTCCAGTTACCGGCGGCAATTTTTTTGCGCATGGAAATCGATTTGGGGTGTGAAAGGAATAAAGGTTGAACGAGGCCGAATTTACGGGCTAAATCGAACCCGGACAAGGACTTTTGTCCCCCGGGGGGCAACCACAGGTCAGTGTTCCCAGCGGCGGTAAGGGGCTGAGCGCTCATAGACCGCGGTGAGGATGGCTTGCTCCTGCTCGTTCAGCGCCAGTCCCCGGCGGGACATCACCAGGCGGGCGACCTCCAGGGCTTTGTCGATACGATAGGAGGAGAAACCGTGGGCCCCGCCCCAGGCAAAGGAGGGGATAAATACGCGGGGGAAGCCCGCGCCGAAGATGTTGGCTGAGACGCCAACGACGGTGCCGGTGTTGAGCATGGTGTTGATGCCACACTTGCTGTGGTCGCCCATGATGAGGCCGCAAAACTGGCGTCCGGTGTCGCGAAAGCACCCGCTGGGGTAGTGCCACAGCTTGACGTTGGCGTAGTTGTTTTTGAGGTTGGAACTGTTGGAGTCGGCGCCGATGTTGCACCAGTAGCCGAGGACGGCATTGCCGAGGTACCCGTCATGGCCCTTGTTGGAATAGCCCATGATGACGGTATTGGTGACCTCGCCACCGGCTTTGGACCAGGGGCCCACGGTGGTGTCGCCGCGCAGCTTGGCGCCGGGGGCCACGACGGCATGCGCCAGCAGGGCGTGGCTGTTCCGGACGATGGTCCCCTCGCTGACCAGCGAATGAGGTCCCAGGTAGATGGGGCCGTCTTCGGCATTGAGGATGGCGGCGCGCGTCTGCGCGCCGGGGGCGACATAGATGTTGTCGGCACCATAGACCCGCGTATGCGGGTCGGTGATGCCGGCCGAGGGGGCTGCCCCCGTTACCAGCGGGAAATCGAAGGCGATCAGTTCCCGGTTCAGGGCAAAAATATCTTCCGGAAAGCGAATAGCGGGGGGATCGAGCGCGACCGTTTCGCTCCGGAGTCCCATTTCGGCTGCCCGCTCCGGGGTGATGAGGCCATCGGTATCGGGAAGGCTGGGGCCGCTGCGGGCGGCGAGCAACTCGCCGCGAGGGGTGAGCCAGGCCGTACCGGGGGGGAGGTCGCGCACCAGCCGGATGAGCTCAGGCTCAGGGACAAACTTGCCGTTGATCCAGGTGAGGTCTTCACCGGCGACCGCCTGCCCAAAGACGGGCTGCAGGTAGTCATAGGCCTGCCGGCCGAGGGGCGCTCCGAACACCTGCTCCCAGCGCTGATCCATGTTCAGGATGCCGCAGCGTAGGCCGTACAAAGGGCGGGTATAGGTGAGGGGAAGCAGGTCGAAATGGCTGGCATCTTCAAACAGTACAAAAGCCATGTCGAAAAGGGAAGTAGGTTGAGAATGAAGGGGGCAGAGTAGTAGAAATGGAAACCCGGGCAAATTACGCCTTTGGCCCTTGGGAGAAAAGGGGTTTTCGTGGGAAACCATCCTGGGCCAGTCTACCGGCCTACCGCCGCCGGTGGGCGGCAGCAAGGGGTACAAACACAAAAAGCAGCCTCTGGAGAGGCTGCTGATGGGTCAGAAAAGTAAGCCAAAGGCCTACTCCTATTCTTTCTTCTTGTAGCGGCTGCCGTAGCGGGAGTAGAACTTGTCCACGCGACCAGCGGTGTCCACAAGCTTTTGCTTACCGGTAAAGAAGGGGTGGGAATCGCTCGAGATCTCAAGCTTCACCAAAGGGTATTCCTTGCCGTCCTCCCACTCAATGGTTTCCTTGGTTTGGACCGTGGAGCGGGTTACAAAGGCGTAATCCGTCGAAATATCCTTGAAAACGACTTCCCGGTACTCAGGGTGAATGTCCTTTTTCATCTTTTTCAAATTTTGAGCAGCAAATATACGACTCCCTGCGTTATATCCCAAGCGGACCAGGGCTTTTCTCCCTCTGTTGCGTGAAAACACAGGAGGAGGAGTCTGTAGGCAAGTGTGTGTTCACCAGATGATTGGGTATCGTATCTGGCCATGGACTCTCCTGCACAACCCTGCTTTTTCTGCTGGCAACCTTCGGGTTTTCTGTTGGTCCTTCCGGGGGAAAATCCTACTTTTACAGAATTGAAGCTTTCTCTATGCGTGTGCGCCTCGCTTTTGTTTCCATGTTATGGGGCCTTGCCTGCCTGCTGCCGGCAACGGTCCAGGCTCAGTCCGTCCTGCTGAACTACTACAACCTGACGGCCGATGGATCGGACGTACTACTGGAGTGGGAGGTGCAGGACACACGGGGCATTACGGAATTTCAGATTTTCCGTCGGATGAATAATGAATCGAGTGGGGTGCATGTGGCCACCATTCCCATCAGTAGCGGGAGCGCCTATTCCTACCTCGACGACGACATTTTCAAAACCGATGGACAGGTCATCCACTACGAACTCCACATCGTGATGCCTGGCAAAACCGAGACCTACGAACGCAGCCTGTCGCATAATCCCACTTCAATTCAGCGCACCTGGGGCAGCATAAAGTCCATGTTCCGGTATTAGATAAGTCCTTCTGGGTGACAGTCGGGATTCTATGTTCCCAAAAGGCTTTCGGGAAGAGGTCACGGGTCATGAAATCGGGCCTTTAGGCCATAAAAAAGGCTGCCTCTGTGCAAGAGGCAGCCTTTTTCCGCGCATGGTGGCGATCAACGCTGAAGTTCCAGGATCCGGATGCCGGTCCCCCTGACCTCAATCTGGTCCAGATCGGAGAGGGTTTCGCCAGAGATCACGTCTCTAGCCTGCTTGAATCCCTGCATGCGCTCGGCAAAGCGGTCGGTGACGACCTGGCTGGCTGCTTCGTTTTGATTCATCATCACCATCACCGTCTGCTTGGGGTGATAGCGGAAGTAGGTGTACACACCTTCGTCGGGGACGAATTGCATAAGCTTGCCGGCCGTCAGAGCGGCGCTTTCGCGCCGGAAGCGGGCCAGCGTCCGAAAGAAGGTAAAGGCCTCTTGCTCTTCGGCCGTGCGGCCCGAAGCCTCAAACTTGTTGGCCGGGTCTCCGGGCCAGCCGCCGGGAAACTCTTCGCGTACCTTGTCATGGTTGCTGGCATCAAAAAGGTTGGACATGAGGATTTCGGTGCCGTAATACACCTGCGGGATGCCCCGTGTCGTGAGCAGGAAGCCCACGCCCATTTTGTATTTGTTGAGATCTTCGCCCACCACGGAGTAAAAGCGGCTCACATCGTGGTTGTCGAGGAAAATTACATTGCTGTTGGGATCGGTGTAGAGAAAATCCTTGGCCAGGGTGTAGTAGAGCCGGTTTACGCCTTCGGTCCAGCCAAAGGGCTGGTTGAGGGCGTCATTAAGGGCATAGTATAGCTGGAAGTCCGTCACGCCGGGCATATGAGAATCCAGCGCCTTGCCTTTCATGTTTTCGGTAAACCAGGCTTGTACCGGCACGCCGTGGACCCAGGTTTCACCAAAGAAGGTGAAGCCGGGATACTCCTGAAGGATGGCCTCGGCCCAGCGCGCCATGAAGGCCTGGTCTGGATAGGCGTAGGTATCAATGCGGTAGCCGTCAAAACCGGCATATTCGATCCACCAGATGCTGTTCTGGATCAGGTAGGTAGCTACCTTGGGGTTGTCCTGGTTCAGGTCGGGCATGTGCGTGTCAAACCAGCCATCGGCCATGCGCTTGCGGTCGTACGCCGAGGCGTAGGGGTCCATGAGGGTAGGAGCCCGGTAGGAGGTTTTGGTGAAGCTCTCCCACTGATGTACCCAGCCGGGCATGGGCAGGTCTTTGATGAAGTAGTGCTGATCGCCCACGTGGTTATAGACCACGTCGCGGATGACCTTCATGCCGCGGGCGTGGCATTGCTCGACCAGTTGCAGCATGAGCTCGTTGCTGCCCAGGCGAGGGTCGATGCGATAGTGATCGGTCACGGCATAGCCGTGGTAGGACTCATGCGGCTGGTTGTTTTCCTCGGCGGGATTGAGCCAGAGGGTGGTGATGCCCAGGTCTTGCAGGTAGTCCAGGTGGTCCATCACCCCCTGGATGTCGCCGCCATGGCGGCCGTATTGTTCTTCCCGATTGACTTCCGCCTGAATCATGCCGGGGACGTGATCATTATCCGGGTCGCCATTGGCAAAGCGGTCGGGCATCAGCAGATAGATCAGGTCGGAAGGATCCAGCCCCTGGATCCGATTGGGATCTTGTGGACGGGCCTTGATCTCGTACTGAACCGACACCTGTTGCCGGCCGCGCTGCAGATGGATGCTAAAGGTGCCCGGGACCACCTTTTCAGGGTCCAGGTAGAGGTCGATAAATAGGTAGTTGGGGTTTTCGACCCGGCTCACCCCCTCAACTTCGATGCCGGGATAGGCCAGTTGGACGGTGGTTCCGGCCAGACGGTCCCCGTGCAGGAGCAGCTGCAGGCGAGGGTTTTCCATGCCCGCCCACCAGAAGGGGGGATCTACCCGCTCCAGGGTCACGGGCTGGGCCCAAGCCATGACCGGCAAGATAAGAGAAAGCAGGAGCCAAATGCGATGATTCTGTTTCATAAAGTAGTAGTATAAGACGCTTTGAGGCCTCAATACTAACAAAGCCCGGTATGAGGCACGTGCCAGTTTATAAGGTGGAACAGGATTTTCGCCGAGAAAAATTTTCGTACCTTTCCTGCGTTTTGATTCTGGTGATGTACGATGTCTGAGGGCACTCCTGCAGGCGTCCCCCGGGCACTGTATGTGTTTTGATTTTTCATTCAACCTCATATCCGCGATTTAGTTTACCGTTATGCGTACGACCCTAGGAACCGTATCTTCATGGGTACCTGTTGCCCGCCGTCTGCTGCACCTGAGTCTGCTGGCCATGCTCGCCCTGACCGTTGTGGGGGGCACCGGGTGCAAGAGCAAGAAGAAACTGCTGGAAGAGCAAGCCCGGGCTGAAGCCGAGGCCCGGCAACAGCAGATTGCCCAGCTCTCCAGTGAGCTACAAGCCATGATGTCCACCCCGGTGCGGGATATGGCTGATCTCGAAGCCCGGGAAGATCGCCTGGCTGACATCCGGGCCCTGGGGATTGATGACGCCGGCCTGAATGCCCTGATTGATCGGGTAGTGGCTTTCCTGGCCTCCGAGCGGGAGCGCCTCACCCGGACGGTCACGCCCGAGCCGCCGGCTGACCCTCACGCGGCCCTCAAAACCGACCTCAACAGTCGCTTTGACCGGATCGCCTCCGCACCGAACGTTTCTACGGCCAATGCCATGATCACCTCGACGATGAAGCTCTTTTCTGCCGGGGATACCCCGGTGCTGATCATCATCAGCGAGGCGGGTGGCAGCCCCGACTATGATCGTCCCACCACCGTGGAACGCTACCTCAATTACCTCAAGGACCAGAAGCGAAGCCCCAACCAAGTGAAAGAGGTGAAGCTAGACAGCAATGGCAAGGTCCGCGAATTGGTCCTCATTAAGACCAACTAATTCCTTGCCGCCTCTTGGTCTCCTGCCTTATTCCCCATTTTCCGTCTTCATTTCGACCGCTTGTATTAAACATCATGTTGCGTCAACCCCTTATCCTTGCCGTTCTCTTTCTCTTTGCCCTGCCTCTGGCTGCGCAGGATGACATCAGTCCGGAGCGCAAGCGCGCCATTGACTCCCTCGCTATGGAAAAAGTCCGGGACCTGAGCCGGTACATTTCCATTATCGGGAGCAAAGAGACCCCCTTTTCCGAGGGAAACCGGGTCATAGACCGGGCCGTGGAGCTCTTTGCCGATGGCAGTGAGATTGGGGTGAGTTCCCTGTATCGGGAAGAAATCCAGTACTTTGGTGTGCGCCGCTACTTCGAGCGGCTCATGGCCCTCAACTATGACCGGGTTACCATCAAGTGGTACAACATCCAGTATATCAGTGACTTGGAGCTCCAGCCCGACGGGCGTTATGTCGGTGTGATCACCATTTATCAGCGCTTCGAAGGGGTGACGGATGATGGCCTCAAGTACATGGATACCACCAAGAAAGACATCACCGTTTATGTCGAGCGTAAAGAAACCCAGATCAGCGGCCGGGTGATTGAATTCTGGGATGTGCTCCTTGGGGATATCCGGGTGGTCGAAACCCTTCCCTGATCCCCGGCCAATGTCCCATTTTTCCGTTCTACATCTAAGGTCTCAGCCAAGCCCGCGCTCCTTCCGGTATGCGCTGGCTTGGCTGGTCCTGTTGGCGCTAGGTATGCCTGCGGGGTTCGCTCAGGTAGAAGACGATTTCCTGGGGGATGAGGCCCTGCTGCTGGCCGAGACCAAGCAAGTCAATCAGTTCTTTCGCCGGTTTAACGGAGAAGAAGATCTGCTGGGCAATCGCCTCTCCCCCCGCGATAGCCTCTATCGCTCGCCGGCCCTGCGGCAGGAGTATCTGGAGATGTTGTTTGATAAATTCAATCCGAACCTGTCCCCCAGCCTGCAGCGGCGCTTCATCTCTTCCGTTAATGACCCCAACCGGCCCACCTATCTGGATTTTTTGGGGGGAGAGTGGTTCGCCGAGGTGACCACAACCTTTTCCTATCAGGGGAAGGATATGCCCTTGACGCTCTTTCTGGAATTGGAAAAAGCCGACATCGGGTCCAAATGGGTACTGCGCCAGGTGTATTTCGAGCCCTGGCATGACCTTTTTTCCGAACAGGTTCCCGAGGATGTATATCCGGCCTTTTTGCATCCGCTCAGCCATGAGCTGGACTTTATGAATCTGATAAAGATTTTTCGCAACCGGGAAAACCTCGAACTGTATACATCGCGCAGCTACCAGCCGGACTACCTCACCCTTCTGATTTACGAAAGCAAGCGCCGTACCCTTCAGTTTAAGTCTGTCAATAAGGTCAAGTTCCACTTCTTTCAGGTGGATGGGTGGTATTTTGAGCTGGCGGAAATCTATCGCCGGGACCCCAACCGAGGCTGGCTCATTACCAGCCTCAGCCGCCTGGAGGCGGGACAAAAAGACCTGTTGCTACCGTATATCTTCCGTAGCCAATGAGTCTGCAACGATTTCTCTTTCTTCTTTTTATAGGGATCACCTCCTTCTGGCCCGCTATGGTTTCGGGCCAGGAGATGTCCATAGATACCGCCCGCCTGCGTCAGTACCGGGAAGAGGTGGCTTATATGGTCTCCTTTCTCGAATTTTCCTTCAATACCCTCGGAGACCCGCAGACGACCACCCGCCAGAAGGAAACCATCTTTAATGAGAGTTTTCTCAAAGTGTTTCGCGATGCCGACGTTCAGGTCGAAGACGACCTCGTGGTCGGGCGCTCCACGGTGACCAACAAGGATGTGCAGGCCTACCTCAAGGACATCGACTTTTTCTTTCGCACTGTCCACTTCGACTACGAAGTGGAAGAGATTACCCATGAAGTCAATCCCGACGGGGGATTGTACTTCAAGGTAAAGGCCCAGCGGCACCTGGAGGGAATCGATCTGGATGGAGACACCATCAACAATTTTCAGGATCGCTATATAGAGGTAAATCTCCATCCGGAGATGCAGGAGCTAAAGATCGCCTCAATCTATACCACCCGGGTAAGCCAGGAAGAGTCGCTGCGACAGTGGTGGACCCAGCTAAGCCCGGCCTGGAAGGCCGTCTTTGGCCCGGATATTCGTGTCAACGACTCCACCACCCTGGCTGAGGTGCAGGCGATGAATCCTACCCTGGGGCTGGGGGACACTCTGCGATGGCTGGAACCACACACGTTTTGGATGAGCGACTCTTCGCTCTTGTCGCTTTTTCAGCCGCTATACCCCCATTTGAGGCTGGGCGATACCCTGGTCCGGGTCGATACCCAGACCCTTCCTCTATCCGGCCCATACCTCTATCAGGACCTCGAGCGCCTTCAGGCGCGGGAGGCGCTGGATCTGTCCGGTCATCCGGACCTGAGTGATCTGAGCCCTTTGAGTGTTTTCTCCGAATTAAAAACCCTGGACCTGAGTGAGACGGCGGCCCGGGACCTGACCCCCCTGCGCAACCTGACCCGCCTGGAGGTGCTCAAGCTGGCTGGTACGCAGGTGGCCGACCTGAGTCCTCTGCGCTATGCCCTGGGCTTGCGGGAGATCAACCTCAACCAGAGCCCGATGGCCGACCTGCGGCCAGTGGGCCATTTCCCCCGCCTGCAGCGCTTGTATCTGGCCCATACCCGGGTGGAAGACCTTGCCCCCCTCGCCGGACTCACAGACCTGCGAGACCTCGACCTGCGACACACTGCCGTGGTCGACCTGGAACCCCTGCAAGCTTGCACCCGCCTGGAAGCACTCAAAGTAGACCATACCTTTGTCCAGACCCTTGATCCCCTCCACGGTCTCGAATCGCTGCATACCCTTTCCTGCATGCATACGCCGGTTTATGACCTGGCCCCATTGCGGTTTACGCCCTCCCTACGGGTTTTGCTCTGTGACCATACCCGGATTCAGTCCCTCGAGCCACTTGAAGGCCTTAGCCTTCTACGAAAGGTCTATTGTGACAGTACCCGCGTCGACCTGGCCGAAGCCAACCGTTTTCTGGCCCGCCGGCCGGAGGTACTCGTCGTGTATGAGTCCGAAACGCTCCAGCAATGGTGGCAGGAGATGCCGCCCGCCTGGCAGGCCTATTTCCGACAGCATGTAACCCTGGACCGGGTCCCCACCCGCGAACAACTCCACGAAGCCTCCTCGGTCCAGGAAGTGGACCTCACCGGGCAGGCGGTGATTGCTTCTGCGGCTCCCCTACGCCTGCTTCACCGGCTGGAGTCCCTGACGCTGAATGGGACCCGCATCGACAGCCTCGGCGCCCTGAGCGAACTCACTGACCTTTCCTACCTGAGCTTGCGCGGGATTCCGGTCCGTTCGTTGGCGCCTTTAGCCTTTCTCAACCGTCTGGCTTTTCTTGATGTAGCCGAAACACAGGTCGCAGACCTGGAGCCACTGCGGGATCTGGTGGCTCTGGAGTACTTATCGGTGGAAAAAACGCCGGTCAGCCGGCTGAGCCCCTTGGAAAAGCTGCCCCTGCTGCGGCAGGTCTATGCCGATGAGACCGGTGTGGTGGTAGCCGAAGTTCAGGCATTTCTCAAGGCTCATCCCGAGGCCTTGGTGGTCTTTCAGACGGCTTCCCTGCGGACATGGTGGGAGGCACTCTCCCCGGCCTGGCAATCCGCCTTTAATGAGGCAGTGGGGGTGGGGGATACCCCTTCGACAGAAGCCCTCCATCAGTTGGTGTCGCTCCCCACCCTTCGGATTGAAAACCGCCTGGACATCACCCGCCTGGACCCACTGACCCGCATGCTCCAGCTTAAGACCCTCGATCTAATCGGGACCCGTGCAGCGGACCTGAGTCCGCTGGCTACCCAGACCAGCCTGGAGAGCCTCACCCTGGCCCAAAACCCCGTGACCGACTTGCTTCCCTTGAGCCAGCTCAAGAAGCTCCGGGTTTTGAATATAGAAAATACTCCGGTTGAAGACCTGGAGCCCATAGGCATGTTGTATGCCCTGGAAGAACTCTGGGTGAGCGGTACGGCCGTGCGCAACCTCAAACCCCTGGAGGGATTGACCCAGCTGGTTCGCCTGGATTGCTCCAATACCGAAGTGCGCAGCCTCAAGCCCCTGGATACCCTAATGGAGCTTAAGCTCCTGAAATGCTACAATAGCAAGGTATCCAGCCGTCATCTGGACCGCTTCAAGGAGATCCATCCGGCTTGTGAGGTGGTGTTTTATTAGGCGGGCGAGGGCCTTGTGGAAAAGCGGTCTGCTTGTGGATAAAACTTTTTCGCTTAGACTTGCGCCGTATACCACCTGACCATTACCTTTGCATCCGCGAAACACCAAAAGGCTATCGCAAATCGTTCTCTCCGAAGGTTTTCAAAAAAACATCACATTTTTTTTGGTGATTAAAGATAAACCTTCTATCTTTGCAGAGCTTTTCTGAAGGGGGTTGTTAAACGGCCCGGAGGGGAGCAAAAAAGAAGTAAACATCACGCGTGACAGCGGTCACGGTGAGAAGATACGTAGAGGGGGCCTGATGAGATCAGGCGGGGATTGCGGCCGACTGAGACGTTATTTGACATGCGGTTTTAGATGCAGTTCTGAGTAGTGACTTCGGTCACACTTGGATCGCGTACGACAGAAAGACAGAGCCGATCAACTTTTCACAATGGAGAGTTTGATCCTGGCTCAGGACGAACGCTAGCGGCAGGCCTAATACATGCAAGTCGAACGGTAAGGCCCCTTCGGGGGTACACGAGTGGCGCACGGGTGCGTAACGCGTATGCAACCTACCCCGCAGTGGGGGATAGTCGCGGGAAACTGCGAATAATACCCCGTACGCTCCAGGGAACACATGTTTCTTGGAGGAAAGCTCCGGCGTTGTGGGATGGGCATGCGTCTGATTAGCTAGTTGGTGAGGTAACGGCTCACCAAGGCGACGATCAGTAACTGGTCTGAGAGGATGATCAGTCACACGGGCACTGAGACACGGGCCCGACTCCTACGGGAGGCAGCAGTAAGGAATATTGGTCAATGGGGGCAACCCTGAACCAGCCATGCCGCGTGGTGGATGACGGCCCTCTGGGTTGTAAACACCTTTTATGTGAGACTAATACCTGGCTATACGCCGGATTGCAGGTATCACATGAATAAGCACCGGCTAACTACGTGCCAGCAGCCGCGGTAATACGTAGGGTGCAAGCGTTGTCCGGATTTATTGGGTTTAAAGGGTGCGTAGGCGGCATGTTAAGTTCGTGGTGAAATCGTTCGGCTCAACCGGATCTCCGCCATGGATACTGGCATGCTTGAGTGCGTCCGAGGAGGTTAGAATGCGTGGTGTAGCGGTGAAATGCATAGATATCACGCAGAATACCGATTGCGAAGGCAGACCTCTAGGGCGTAACTGACGCTGAGGCACGAAAGCGTGGGGAGCGAACAGGATTAGATACCCTGGTAGTCCACGCTGTAAACGATGATCACTAGGTGTTCGGTAGAATTAACTGCTGAGTGCCCAAGCGAAAGCGATAAGTGATCCACCTGGGGAGTACGTCGGCAACGATGAAACTCAAAGGAATTGACGGGGGCCCGCACAAGCGGTGGA
>RFHL01000671.1 GCA_003696875.1 Bacteroidota bacterium
CTACCACACCCCCCCCTCCGACGCCATCGTCCTTTTTGATGGCAAGGACCTCACCAACTGGGAAAGTGGGGATGGAAGTCCGGCCAAGTGGACCGTCAGCGATGGCGCCATGACCGTCGCCCCCGGCACGGGCAGCATCCGGACCAAGATGGGATTCGGCGACATGCAGCTCCACATTGAGTGGCGGTCCCCCAGCGAGATCACCGGCGACGGCCAGGGCCGCGGCAACAGTGGCATCTTTCTCATGAGCACCTACGAGATCCAGGTGCTCGACTGCTACGAAAACCGCACCTACTCCAACGGCCAGGCTGCCAGCGTCTACAAGCAGCACATCCCCCTCGCCAATGCCTGCCTGCCCCCCGGCGAGTGGCAGACCTACGACATCATCTTCATGGCCCCCATCTTCGGGGATGATGGCCAGCTGCGCCGCCCCGCCACCGTCACCGTCCTGCACAATGGGGTCCTGGTCCAGAACCACGTGACCATCCGCGGCGATACCCCCTACAAGGGGCTGCCTACCTACCACGCCCACGCCAGCCGCCTCCCCCTGCTGCTGCAGGATCACGGCAACCTCGTCAGCTTTCGCAACATCTGGGTGCGGGAGTTGTAGGGCGTGTCCCCCGGGGCGCGCAGGCGCCCCCCCGGGGGCCGGGCCCTTCCAGGCTAGCGGCCCTACGGGCGGCTCCCGCTGGTCGCCCCTTCCAGGCCCCTCACGCCGCACGAGCCATCGCCCCGGATTTTGCCCGCCTGCAGATGAGACCCGATCCGCCTGCGTTATATCTATGTCCCCTCATCCGCTCAGGCGGCCTAACCGGAACCCTTTTTCATTCCTCAAGCGTTCAATTTCTCAATCATGATTCGCAGCTTGTGCACCGCTCTCCTGATCGCCCTGCTTAGCTGGACCACGGCCAGCGCCCAGACCCTCTACCGGGTAAGCGACGGGACCGAATTTTTTGTCGACGGCACCTCCAACATCCACGACTGGACGGCCACCGTCGGCACCGTCGAGGGCAGTTTTGTCATCTCTGAAGCCTACGCCCAGAAAGGCAAACTCAAGCCCGGCACCGCCTTCAGCGGTGGTAGCCTTAGTATCCCCGTGGCCAGCCTTGATGGCGGCAAGGGCGAGACCATGAACAACAAAATCCTCGCCGCCTTCGACGCCCCATCCCATCCCAACATCCGGTTTGAGCTGGGCGAGGCCACCGTCGCCAAGCTGCCCCAGGGCGACCAAAACTTTCCCGTGAGCGTCTCTGGCCAGCTCAGCATGGCCGGCCAGACCCATCCCGTCACCCTCTCCCTCACCGGCAGCCGGCAAGCCGACGGCAGCTACCGCTTCACCGGCAAGCACGACATCCTTATGACCAGCTTTGGCATGGAGCCCCCCACCGCCCTCTTCGGGCAGATCGCCACCGGCGACAAGGTCGTCATCCGCATAAACCTCGTCCTCAAAGGTAGTTGACGCTCCCATTTCTCTCTAATAACATCAGTAAACCATCGGGACATCCCGAGAACCGGGAACACCTGACAGCTCTCTTTTGATCTGACATCCGACATCTCTCTTCTGACCTCTCACTTCCGACATCTCTCCTCTGACCTCCCACTTCATGAACATTTCTCATCTCTACAGGGGCTTCATCCTCAGCCTGGGTCTGTTCGCGGTCTTCTCCCTCCCGGCCCAGGAGCCCCTGGCCGAATACACCGAGACCCTCCCCGGCAGCAAGGTCTCCTTTGACATGGTGCTGGTGCCGGGGAGGGTCTCGGTGTATTC
>RFHL01000672.1 GCA_003696875.1 Bacteroidota bacterium
CCGAGGGCTGGGGCGGCGGGAGGGCCGTGATATAATTGACCGCGCCATACATGTTGTTGGGCCCAAAGCGCAGCATGTCTGCGCCTTTATACACCTCTATGGCCGTGATGCGGTCACTCACGGGGTTGTAGTAGGCCCCGGGCGCGACGTAGGGAGCAGGCGCAGCAGGGGAGCCATCTTCGAGGAGAAGGATTTTTTTTGAGCGTCGTCCCCAGGAGCCCCGGATGCTGATGTTGGGCCGGTTGGAGAGGCCCATGTCCCCTACGATGTTGACGCCGGGCACCATGCGCAGGACCTCCTCGGTACTCAGCGGATTGAGCTGCGCGATCGCGACTGGATCAATCCGGAAATTGCTGCCCTTGAAGGCGGGATTATAGGGCGGGGCAGTCGCACTGACGACGATTTCTTCCAGAGTCGTGCTGCTGCGGGCCAGATACAGGATCCCCAACTGGGGAGCGACCGTCTCCACTGGCTGTGTCAGGGGATCATAGCCCAGCAGGGAGATATGCATCACATAGGCCCCTGCCGGGGCCTGCAGGCGAAACATCCCTTCATCATTGGTCAGGGTGACAAGAGATGGGGCCTCGTCATCCTCACCAGTGAGGCTTACCAGAGCGCCCGCGAGGGGATCTCCCTGATCCAGATCCAAAACTTGCCCCGTAAGGGCGATGGTGGGTTGAGCAGCCAAAGAACCGATCAATCCCAGCCAACAAAAGCAAACAGTCCGGAAAAAGTGCTTGTACAGCTGGTACATACAACACAAAACAATAGGGTGGAAGAGGTAGCTTGTCAGGACAAAACTATCGCTCCCAACTGGCCAGAAGGGTAAAGAAGAAGCAAAAAAACTTAAGGAAAAGTTAACCGCCCCCTCTCTCGCCAAAGGCAGCGGCCTCCCGCACCCGTGGGGTGCAGGAGGCCGCAAGCGGGTCCACCCAAAAATCAGGCGATCTCAACCTGATAGGCGCGCTCGTTCTTGCCTTCGTAGTAGTTCATGAAGGCCTGGTTGACGATGCGGGTCCCTCCAGGGGTGGGATAGTTACCGGAGAAATACCAATCGCCGAGATGATCGGGAATGGCTTTGGGCAGGTTTTCCAGGGGCTGATAGATGACTTCCAGCTCGCAGGGAAATTCATCTGGCCGGACAATCTCGCTGATCTTGGCCGAAATCTCGTCCTCGCTAAAGGGCGCGTAGATGTCTTGGACCACGTTGCGCTCGCTCATGGTCCCTTCATTCTTCATCACCCGGATCTTGTTGTAGACCTTGTCAATCACATCGGCCATGCCCCGCTCGTGCAGCAGCTTGATCGCAGCCTGGAAGGCGACAAATTTTTCGATCTGCGACATATCGATGCCATAGCAGTCGGGGTAGCGAATCTGCGGAGCGGAGGAAACGATGACAATTTTCTTCGGCTTGAGCCGGCTCACCATGTGAAGGATGCTCTGCTCAAGGGTCGTCCCTCGCACAATGGAGTCGTCGATGCAGACGAGATTGTCCACGCCTGGCCGCACGATCCCATTGGTCACGTCGTAGACGTGGGCGACCAGGTCATTGCGCGAGGAATCATCGGCGATGAAGGTACGCATCTTCACGTCCTTGTGAATGATCTTCTCCACCCGGGGCCGCATGGTGATGATGCGACGCAGGTCGTCCTCAGTCCCTTTTCCCCCCAGCGCTTCGATCCAGTCGACCTTCTGCTCATTGAGGTTGCGCTCCAGCTCCTGCACCATGCCCAGAAAGGCACTCTCAGCTGTATTGGGGATAAAGGAGAACACGGTGTTCTCCATGTCGTGGTTTACACTCTCAAGGACCTTGGGTACGATGTAGCGGCCGAGGTTTTTCCGCTCCTCGTAGATATCCACGTCACTGCCCCGGGAGAAGTAGATCCGTTCAAAGGAGCAGCTCTTCTTCTCGGCCGGCTTGGTAAAGGGTTTGACCTTGACCTCGTTGCTACTGCCCTTGATGGAAATGATATGGCCCGGCTCCAGCTCCTTGATGTCGAAAGGCCGCAGGTTGAAAACGGTCGAGATCGCGGCCCGCTCGGAAGCCACCACCACAAACTCGTCGTTGCGGTAGTAGTAGGCGGGGCGGATGCCGTTGGGGTCTCTAACGACGAAGGCATCCCCATTACCGAGGATGCCTCCCATTACGTAGCCGCCGTCCCAGGGCTTGGCCGCATTTTTCATGATCTTGACCAGGTTGATCTCGTCGGCGATCAGGCGGGAAATCTCGTTTCGGGTGTATCCCTCTTTTTTAAATTTGGTGTAGAGGTGTTCATTGGCGACATCCAGAAAGTGGCCGATTCGTTCCATAACCGTCTCGGTGTCGGTCATGTAGCGGGGATGCTGCCCCAGCTCTACCAGTTTCTGGAATAAGTAGTCGACATTGGTGAGGTTGAAATTGCCGGCAAGGGCCAGGCTGCGGTTCATGTACTCATTGTTCCGTACCACGGGGTGGCAAGCCTCAATGCTGTTGTTGCCATGGGTGCCGTAGCGCAGGTGCCCCATCATGACCTCGCCGGCGTATTCGTAGTACTGCTTGAGCACCTCGGCCTCTTGGGTTTGGCCCGGATGCTGGGTCTCCAGCTCCTTCATCCGGGCCTCGACCTGTCGGAAGATGTTGCTCCAGGGGCCGGGCTGATTGTCCCTGATCCGGTGCATATAGGGCCTTCCCGGGCGGGCATTGAGCTTGACACAGGCCAGACCGGCCCCGTCCTGCCCGCGGTTACGTTGCTTCTCCATGAGGAGATACATCCTGTGGAGTCCCCACAGGGCGGAACCGTACTTCTGCTGATAGTAATCCAGCGGCTTCAGAAGCCTGATCAGGCCGATTCCGCATTCATGTTTTATGGCGTCACTCACGGGTCTGGGGCTAGATGGTTAAGGAGATAAACAAAATTATAAAATGTCTAAGACAATCGGTACGAGGAATATCCACAGAAACCGCCCAATTGGGGAAAAGTTTTGTGCTTGAAAGATCGCCTTTTTCCGGGTAGACACAAATTCCAATTCGGGTAGGCAATTCTCTCGTAAAGCATTATTTTCGCC
>RFHL01000058.1 GCA_003696875.1 Bacteroidota bacterium
AACGGAGGCGCAAAGCAAAACCGGCCCTTCGGGCATCGGTAAGGCGCACTACACCTGGTACCTGCAAAACGTGCACCTGGTACCGCTGAGCTGGGAAGATGAGGTGATGATCCTCAAGCGCGAACTGGCGCGTGCCTGGGCCTCGCTCAAGTTGGAAGAACACCGTAACCGCGACCTGCCGCCGCTGGCGGCGGCGGACTCCCCTGAAGCCTATGACCAACTGGCCGATGAAGCCGCCACCAGCCTGATGCGCTTTCTGGAGCAGGAGGACATCGTTACGGTGGCCGACTACTTCGAGCCGGCCCTGCGGGAGCACCCCGGGGAATTCGTGCCGGAAGAAACCCGCAACTTCTTCTGGATCACGGCGCACTATGACCCGCGGCCGCTCTTTTCGCATTTTTACCACTGGTTTGAACTGGCCCGGATGGACAATGAGCCCCACGCCCGCGAAATCCGCCGGGGACCGCTGCTGTACAACATCTTTGATTCCCGCAACGAAGGCATGGCCACAGCGGTGGAGGAGATGTTTATGCAGGCAGGGTTGTACGACGACGCCCCCCGCGTCCGGGAAATCGTCTACATCATGATCGCCCAGCGGGCTGCCCGCGGTCTGGGTTCCCTCTATGCCCACGCCAATGAGATGAGCATGGAGGAAGCCGGCGGCATCCATTCCGAATACACCCCGCGCGGCTGGATGAAGACTGAGAAAGAGCTGCTCCTGTTTGAGCAGCATCTGTACCTGCGACAGCCCGGCTACGGGACCAGTTATATTACCGGCAAGCACCTGGTCGAGCAGGCCATGGCCGAGTATGCCCGCAAACTGGAGGGCAGCGATACCCCCTTTCGTCTGAAGGACTTTTTCGACCGCCTCAACGCGATCGGCAATATCCCGATTGCCCTGGGCGAGTGGGAGTTGGTGGAGGAAAAATAGCGGAAGCCAAAGACCCGCGAGTGTTCCAAGTCCAGGCCGGAAGGCCTGGCATCAAAGTATGTGTCATGAATCCACCTTTCTTCCCGATCCGCTTGCCCAACGTGCTACGAACTTTCCAAATGCTTGTAGCGCTCCTCCTCCTCCTTCCTTTTTCCCTCTTCCCCCAATCGCCTCCTACCGGCTTGCGGGTTGACCTGATCGAACATAGCGATCGGGTTTTTATCCATGGGGAGCTCTCGCAGCTGAGCCTGTGGGAGGTAGAATCCATCATTGAGCCGGTACAGACGGCGGCGGTTACCAATACCCGGCCGGTGTTTTCATGGGAAATGGGCGATACCCGACCGGGTATACGCCAGACGGCTTTTCAGCTGCAAGTCGACACGGCGGCTTTTGCCGATGGGCGGACCCCGCTCTGGGACAGCGGTAAGCGGCTGACTTCCCGTCAGCAGGTGGCCTACGGCGGGTCGCCGCTTTCGCCCCAGACGACCTACGCCTACCGCGTGCGACTCTGGAACAACCGGGGCGAAAGCACGCCCTGGTCCCAGCCCAAGGCCTTTCGCACCGGGGCGGAACTGACACCCGGTGGCCTGGCCACCTATCCGCTCCAGCAAATGGATGAATTTGTCCTGCTGGAAAAAGACATCCGGCCCGGCCTGCGCTTCTACGACTTTGGGAAAGCCGCCTTTGGGCGGCTCAAGCTGACGGCTGCGACCCGCAGCGAGGACGATACCCTGATTGTCCGCTTGGGCGAGGTGGTGACCCGCCACGGCCGCCTTGACCCGGAGCCGGGCGGCTCGCGGCGCTTTCGGGAAGTAAAGCTACCCCTACGGCAGGGCCGCCACACCTACACCCTCGCTATCCAGAAGGATGCCCGCAACACCAGGCCCGGAGCCATCCTGATGCCCGATTACATCGGGGATGTGTATCCCTTCCGCTACGCCGAGGTCGAAGGTGAGGCGACCGTCCTGCAGCTCAGTCGCGAGACCGTGATATACCCTTTTGATGACCTGAGCTCTGATTTTGAGTGCGCCGACCTGGTGCTAAACGACATCTGGGATTTTTGCAAATACTCCATCAAGGCCACGAGCTTCGCTGGCCTCTACGTCGATGGCGACCGCGAGCGTATCCCCTACGAGGCCGATGCCTACATCAATCAGCTGTGCCACTATGGCGTGGAGGCTGAGTATACCCTCGCCCGAAAGACGCAGTCCTATTTGCTCTTTCACCCCACCTGGCCTACGGAGTGGATTCTCAGCACGGTACTCATGGCCTGGGAGGACTACCTCTATACCGGCAATGCCGATTTCATCGCCCGCCATTACGACGACCTTCAGGCCAAAAGCCTGCGCAGCCTCACCGAAACCAACGGCCTGATTTCCACCCGGACGGGCAAGCTCACCGATTCGGTCCTTCAGTCGATTCACTTCGAAGGGGGCCGCCTGCGCGACATCGTCGACTGGCCCCACAAGGGTATTCTGGGCTTGAGCGGGGATGATTCGGGCGAAACCGACGGCTTCGTCTTCACCGACTACAATGCGGTGGTCAATGCTTACCACAACCGGGCCCTGCAGGTGATGGCCAAGATCGCGGCGGCCCTGGACAAGGAGGCCGATGCGGCCGCCTATGCGGCCCAGGCGGTCGCGCATCGGGAGGCCTTCAACCGAGCCTTCCTCGACCCGGAGAAAGGCTACTACACCGATGGCATCGGTACAGACCACAGCTCCCTGCACGCCAACATGTTTGCGCTGGCTTTCGGGCTGGTGCCGGCAGAGCGGGTGGCCACGGTGACGGCCTTCGTGCAGTCGCGCGGGATGGCGTGCAGCGTCTATGGCTCCCAGCACCTGCTCGACGCCGTCTATGCCGGCGAAGAAGCCGCCTACGGCCTCTCCCTGCTCACCTCTGAGACCGACCGCGGTTGGGCGCACGCCATCTACGAGGTCGGGACTACCATCTCTCTGGAGGCCTGGGACAACAAGTACAAGCCCAACCAGGACTGGAACCACGCCTGGGGCGCGGCCCCGGCCAACATCATCCCCATGCGGCTGATGGGCGTCAAGCCGACCCGCCCGGGCTTTGCCACCTTTCAGGTCAAGCCCCAGCCCGCGGACCTGGCCTGGGCCCGCCTGCGCTACCCCACCATCCGGGGAGAGATTGGGGTGGCCTTTGAGCAGACGCCCGGTGAGCGCTTCGCGCTCGCTCTCACGGTCCCTCCCAACAGTGAAGCGGAGGTATGGATTCCCTGGGCGGGCGCCTCCCCCCGGCTGATGGTCAATGAGCAGCCCGCCGAATATCGGCGGGTAAGGGGTTTTCTGGTGGTGGCAGGCGTGACGCCGGGGGGCTGGCGGTTTGTGGTGGAATAATGGGATGAGCGGTCCCCACTCAAGGGTAGCCCGGCCGTCCTGGCCGGGTACCGAATCTCATGCTTACGGTCGTCATTACAATTTCGAACGATCGCTGCCGAGGGACGTCCGACCTTTGAGCCGTGGCTATGCGCCATGTTTCCATTGGTCATGTATCCTCATATCCCATGCCTTCCTTCAGAAATTACGCCCTGCTCGGACTCGTTATCCTCCTCACCATCAGCTTGCCCCTGATCAGTCACGCGCTGGACGGCATTACGGTCGTTGAGCGTCTGCCCCCGGCCATCAACCGGCAACTCGTATATCAGATCATCACCCTGCTGCTCAGCCTGGGCTTTCTGGGGGGGCTGCGCCTGCTGCGCAAGGAAGTCCTTCTCACCTATTTCCGGAAAGGGGATCTCAGGGCAAAGGTCATCCCGGTACCGGCCCTGGGCCTCAAACCCAAGCCCCATCAAAGCTGGTGGCATGTGGGGCGGGACTTCGCGCTGGTGATTTCCCTGATCACCGCGGTGATCATCTATTTTCAGCTTATCCGAGGTCAGGCGCTGTCGCCTGCACGGCTCTGGCTGGTCTTGCCCTTCAGCCTGTTGTGTTCCCTGTCCAATTCCTTTGTTGAAGAAATGCTCACCCGGCTGGGGGTGGTGGTGGCCCTGAAGGGGGTAGCCAGCGAGCGGGCGATTCCCTTGGTTTCCGCGCTGATTTTCGGTGGCGTGCATTACTGGGGCAGCCCGGGAGGCATCGCGGGGGTGTTGGCCGCCGGATTTTTGGGTTGGTTTTTGGCCAAGTCCATCCTCGAAACCAAGGGGATCTTCTGGGCCTGGCTTATCCACTTTATCCAGGATGTGATCATCCTGACAGCGCTGTTTTTGCAGGAGTGAGGGCCGTGATCATTCCCCCAACCCAAACAGCCACCGCATCAGGCGCGCGGCTGGGGCTTTTTCTGGAAGGGGAGGCCGAATGAGGGCTGCAATGATTTCTGCTGATTTCCCGCTGTTTGTCAGCCTATTGCCTTGGCCAGGGTATGTTAGGTGAAAAAAAATACAATTTTCCGGAATGGTTTGCTTGAGGAAAAAAGGCAGAAGCCTTTTGCCTCGGGACAAATTGGCCTGGGAGGTCTGCAAAAAAGATTGAGCATAGAGAATGGGGGTAACACATTGGACGTATTCCCTGAATTTTGACCGGATGACTCGATACCTAGGGCTTGCCGAAAGACCCTTAATCCGCTGAATGTTAACAACTTGAGTTGAAAATGATAGATAAAAGTGCAAACTTTTGATCAGAAAGTAATCAAAACCCTTGCCGATGATCCGCTATCACAGCAACCGACAGCTCCGTTTCGACTTTTTTGAGTCTCCCTTTTCGGGTCAGCTTGATGCTACCAATCGCTGGGTGAAGCTGGCCGAATCCCTTCCCTGGGATGGCTTGTGTGAGGTGTACCACCGCAGCCTGAGCCAGGGCCGTGGAGCTCCTTCGAAGCCTGCCCGACAGGTGGTCGGTTCATTGATCATCAGGCATAAGCTCAGGCTGAGTGATCGGGAAGTGATCGCCCAGATCCAGGCGAATCCGTATTTGCAGTACTTTGTGGGCCTGGAGAAATATCAACACAAGGCCATTTTTGATCCAAGCCTGTTTGTAACGATCCGCAAGCGGGTAGGAGTAGATTCGTTTGAGCAGATGAATGAGGCTTTGCTCATCGAAGCAGGCATGATCGATGGCAAGTCCGCCCCGGCGAGTGATTCTGAGGGCGAATCGGAGCAAGATCAGGAGGACTCGGACTCGGAATCGGACTCAGAACCGGAGCAAGTGCAAGAGAGCAGTAAGCCCACCCATAAGGGCAAACTGTTCATTGATGCGATGGTGTGTGAGCAGATGATTGCCTATCCCACGGACCTGGGTCTGGTCAATCGTTCTCGGGAAGAAGCTGAGCGCTTGATCGATCTGATTTACGAGCCAGTCCTGGGCCAGAGCAAACCCAGAACCTACCGCCGCAAGGCGCGCAAGGACTATCTGGCCACGGGCAAGAAGCGCAACAAAAGCAAGAAAGAGCTACGCAAGGCCATCGGCAAGCAGCTTAACGATCTGAGGCGCGAGCTGAAGATCCTTCGCGAGCTGTTGGAAGCTGACCCATCCAGGCTCCGCTGCCTGAGTTTTCGCGATCTGAAAATATACTGGGTGATCCAGCATATCTATGACCAACAGCGAGGGATGCATACCAGCAGGAGCAATCGCTGTGAGGATCGGATTGTGAGCATCTATCAGCCTTGGGTCAGGCCCATGGTTACAGGAAAGGCAGCCAAGAAGACAGAATTTGGAGCCAAAAGCTCAGTCAGTCTCATCGAGGGCTTTGCCTCTGTGCATGCCATCGATTGGAACAACTTTCATGAAGGCTACCACCTGCAAAGCCAGGTTGAGGCATACAAAGAAAGACATGGGTACTATCCCGAGGCCCTCATCGCGGATCAGAAATATGGAACCAGAGACAATCGAAGGTGGCTCAAACAACAGGGCATCCGATTCTCGGGCAAAGCGCTGGGAAGGCCCAAGACCAATCCCAGTCCGGAGGATCTGCAACTGCTCAAGCTCAAAAAGAAAGAACAGCGACTCAGAAGCCAGATCGAAGGCAAGTTTGGACAAGGCAAAAACGGCTACAACTTCAGAACCATCAGAGCCAGACTCAGCTCAACCAGCCAGAGCTGGATCGCTGCCATTTTCTTCGTCATGAACATCAATAAGTTCGAGCAGCTTCGGGCCTGTTTCTTGGCTTACGCTCAGCAGATCTGGGCCAACAGACCACAGATCAGACGCCCAAGATGGATCGCATCGATGGCCAAGGCTCATATACTGATCGAGCAACTGATCCATGGAGTGCTAGGCCGCTCAAAAGCGAAATACCAAATAGTGCCGACCTGATTTTTTCAGCAAACCCTAAGTACTTCCAAATGGGGGCGAACGGATTCCACAGATCAAGCTTTCTTCCCAAAGTCTGGATTTTTTTCCTAAATCCGAAACTGCTGGGAAAAGCCCCACCCCGTTGCCCACTTCGGCCTATTTTCGTATCTTGGGTCAACTATCCAAGGGTTTTCCGCAAGACCATCTCCTCATGAGCCTGCAAGAAATCAAGTTAAGTCTCATCCAAGCCATCGTGAACAGCGATAGCGTTGCCTGGCTGCGGCGGGTGGAGCGGCTTATCCTACAGGAGCGTGATCCCTTGGCGGAGGCGCGCCAGCCTGCCCCCGAGACCCTGTCTATCCAGGACCTCAAGCATGCCCAAGGCTATGATGGGGCCGCCCTGACCCAATGGCTCCGTACCCATGACCCCAGCGTCTGGGCCGATGAGGACTTTGAGCAATTGCTGCAACTGACCTGAATATGGTCTATGTCCTTGATACCAACATCGTATTGCTGCTTATGGGCCGGCCGGCATTCAACGCCCATTTTGTCCAGACCTATGCTCCGGAACAGCATGACATCGTGATATCAGCAGTCTCGGAAGGTGAGCTACGTTCTCTCGCGCTGCAACGGGGCTGGGGGACTCCCAAGCAAGCCCAATTGAACGCCATCCTACAACAGTTGATCATATATCCCGTCGGTGCAACGGGTGATCAATGCCTATGCCGAGATTGATGCCTACAGCCAGGGCAGGCTTGCCACCCAACCGTTGCCCACGGGCCTGACCGCTCGCAACATGGGGAAAAACGACCTTTGGATAGCCGCTACGACGCACGTGACCGGGGGAACCCTGCTTACTACGGATCAGGATTTTGCCCACCTTGCGGAGGTTTACTTTCCGCTCGATCTCCTTGACGCCTGGCAGTTTAGGTAGCCCACATGCTAACCGCCCTGCGCAGCGATGCACAGCAGACCCTGCCCCCCCAGGCCACCCGCTTTGAGACGATTAGAGCCGAGAAACGAGAAGCGAGACGGGCAGTCGGCATGGAAACTTGCGGCCCCAGTGGGCCAACCTAGGCATCCTTCTTCGTCTCGGCTCTCGAAGCAAAGCGGTCTCGCCTCTCAGTAGAGGTATTCTGCGGGTTTGAGGCCGTGGCGCCTGGCGGGGCCAAGGCTGAAACCGTGGAAATGCCATCAGACAAGGCAGAAGCAAACACTGTTCTTTTTTTCCGACCCATCGGTCATCACCTTAAAGGACTGCTTTTTCTGTCCAACGATTGGGGAGGGGTTCAACGAATACAATGCTTATCAGACCTCTACTGACAATAGGATGTTGTACCTTCATACTCAGGCTGCTTTTCAGTCGATTCTGGATGTTGCAGGATTTATCAATGAAAACCCTGGGGTTGTACCGCTTGAATATCAGAGCACTTCAGGAATTATCAACATCTCAAACTTTGTACTTCAAGGCGTAAACAATACTGGAGATCCAAAGGTGGAAGAGTATGGCCAACAAGTTATTGACTATGTTATTGACAGGCAGGGAAATGAATAGCAACCGTTCAGGAGGAGTGCGTATCTATGTATTCGCGCCACTACTTCTGGCTCTACTTATTCTGAGTTGCACGGAAAGTACCACAAGGAATAAGTTACAAGGAACTTGATTGTTTCTTATTGGGAAGTAAATGATGAGGAAATCGACCTGGAGAGGTATGGCTTTGGTGATCGGAATCTGTTTTTAGAGAATTCTGATCAAAAGCTAAGACTTTGGAAATTTGATCCCGCTTCTAAAATTCCTATGCCTAGCATTTGATCCCCCTCTGGCGCGGATTTGCAATCCGCGTGGGTCTCTCTAAGCCACATGCCTCGGCCACTCCTGTGAGATAAGTATCCGTTCATCAACCCCCCGTCTCTGAACGTGGCGTTGGTTTTTCCCCGTAGAAAAAGTTTTCCTCGGCGGGCTTGTCGTAGGGTTGCCAGTAGAGCCAGCGGGGGAGGTGGGGAAGTCGTCAAGCCCCACGATTTTACCGCCCTGGAGGATGATGGCCCTGTGGAAAAGGTGGAATCAGAGCGCCTGGAGGTTTACTATTCTGACCTGATCCCGGTACTGATCAAGGCGACCCAGGAGCAGCAGGCCCTGATTGAGCAGCAGCAGCAAGTCATTGAGCAGCTGCTGCAGCGAGTGGAGGCCCTGAAAAAGCCCTGAGTGGACCCGCTCTGCGCGTTAAGGTTAATCTGAGGCTGCCTGCTGGGGCAGCCTCAGCCTTTTTGGCCATCCGGCGACCGCTTACACATTTCTTCCGGGCTTTCCCTACCTTTGCCCCATGCGGATCCTCTTTATGGGCACCCCCGACTTTGCCGTGCCTACTCTTGATCACCTCCTCCAGGCCGGCCACGAGGTCGTGGCCGTTGTCACCGTCCCGGACAAGCCCGCCGGCCGCGGCAAGCGGCTACAGGCCTCACCGGTCAAGCAGTATGCCGAGGCGCACGGCCTGCCCGTGCTGCAGCCGGTCAAGTTGCGCGACCCGGACTTTGTTCAGGCCCTGACCGAGCTCGCCCCCGAGCTCGCGGTGGTGGTCGCCTTCCGGATGCTGCCGCGCATGGTGTGGGCCATTCCCCGCCTCGGCACCCTCAACCTCCACGCCTCTCTGCTTCCCGACTACCGGGGCGCGGCCCCGATCAACTGGGTCCTCA
>RFHL01000673.1 GCA_003696875.1 Bacteroidota bacterium
GACGTGGACCTGGCCGGTACAGCGGCCTGTTGAGGTTATGGCCGACCTGCTGCCCGCCGCCCCGGCGGGCGAGGTGGCAGTGGAGGAGATGGGGGACAGGGTGGTCCTGTCGGCGGCAGGCCGCCGCTACACCTTCGACCGCGCCAGCGGCCGGTTGACGGGCGTGCGCGTCGAGGGCCAGGTCCGCAGCTTGCGGCAGGATACGCTCCTGGCCGCCGGGCAGATGGTCGTGGATACGGCCTACCTCTGGCAGGATGGTGCGGTGCAGGTGTTCAGCTGCCGCAGCCGGCGCGACCGCAAAGAGACTTTTGCGGAGTGGCATTGGCGGGTGGCGCCCGATGGGCGCCTGGGGCTGCAGGTCTCCTACCTGCCGGCCCAGGGCTATTATGACTACCTGGGGATCTCTTTTTCCTATCCAGAGGAAAAGGTACAGGGTATCCGCTATCTGGGGCAGGGTCCCTATCGGGTATGGAAAAACCGGATGCGGGGTACCAGCCTGGGTGTCTGGGAAAAAGCCTACAACAATACTGTTACCGGTGAGAGTTGGGCGTACCCCGAGTTCAAAGGCTTTCACGCTGGCCTTTATTGGGCGATTCTCGACACAGAGGAGGGACCCATCCGGGTGTATAGTGCAACCGAGGGACTGTTTTTGCATCTTTTTACTCCGGATCAGCCCCAGATGGCCTATAATGAAAATACCGATGGCCTGTTTCCGACTGCGGGTAACCTGTCTTTCCTGCATGCCATCAGCCCGATTGGGACCAAGTTCAAGAAGTCCACCCAGATCGGCCCGCAAGGCCAGCCCAATATGTTTTTTTACAATGGCCGGGACCCAATGCCCCTCTATATGGAATTGTGGTTTTCGTTTTAGGGTAGAGGCAGGCAAGGGAGCTGGCTGACTTTTCTCACCGTAAAGAATGAAAAAGGAAATATCAGCTTCTACATATTCTCTCGTGTGTTCACCAGCTAGTCCCAAGGGTTATTTTCTGTTTTTTAGTCTGCTGGATATCAGTTGGTTGAGGCTTGTGGGGGGGTTGGGACATATGTAAACTTTACAATTCTTTTAGACTTTGGACGTAGTCCCTCATCCTCCATCCGTTGCTGGCAGTACTTTTTTCCTATATAGCTCCCCTATTTTATTCTC
>RFHL01000674.1 GCA_003696875.1 Bacteroidota bacterium
CGCATCGAAGCCGGGCATGATTTTCGGTACTTCTCATGAGAAAAAGCAGGCAAGCAAAACTGCTGATCGGACTGAGTATGGGATGGCTGCTCGCCTGCGGCTCGCCCGCGGATGAGCATGCGACCCAGACGGCCCGCCTGCTATCGGCCCTGCGGGCCGAGGCCGTATCCGAGCGGGACTCAGCCCGCCAGGTATGGCCAGATTACTTTTTTACGGCGGCGGATGTCCCGCTGGTCCAGGCCGCCCTGGCCGAGTCCTATCCCGACGACAGCCTGCGGGGCGGCGATACCCGCCGCGCCCTGCTGGAGGTGTTGGCGGAATTTCCAGCCGAGATCGAAGCCGGGCCCCTGGCGCAGGTGTTTGCGGCCACCGACAGCCTGCCGCGGGTACGCGGCCGGCTGCTGGCCCTGCTCGCCGAGACGGGTCAGGCCCAGACCCTGGCCAGCCTCCTGCCCCTCGCGGCCGATGATGCCCGCATCGACTGGGCCGAAGCCCTCACGCCTGTGCCGGCTCAGCCAGAAGTTCTGGCGGCTCTCCTCCCTCAGACCAAATCTTTGCTGAAGCAGCCCCATCTCGCGCCCCTATGGGTGCTGATCCTGGCCGAAGGGCTGGACCGGGGCCACCTAGCCCCGGCAGACCTCACCCCCCTGGCCGATCCCCTGCTCACCTATGGCGCGCAGATCCCTGCTGGCCAGGCCGAAGCACAGGCGGGCTTCCTGCGCCTCACCGCCCATCTGGGGCGGGATCCCCGCTTCAACCAGGTGTTGGGACAGGCTCTGGCGGGAGGAGAAAGGCAACTACCAGCCATCGCCGCCTGCCTGGAGGTGGGCATCCCGGTGGCCGACTCCCTGATCGAGGGCCTCGCGGCCCGGGCCGAGACCCGGCTGCCCCTCTACCTGCTGCTACAGCAGCAGGGGCAGAGCCACCGCTTTCCGCCAGACTTTCTCGGGCCGGTCCCCATGGCCGCCGCCGACCTGGCCCTCTGGCTGGCCCGCAGAGGCCATGAGGCAGGCGCTCCGGAATGGCTGGCGACCTTTCCCCTCCAGGAGCAGGGCCTGTTGATGGCCTTCCGCTTTCGACAGCGGGGACGCTGGCTGCTGGGGCTCAGTGGTCCCCAGCCTGCGGACAGCAGCCGGTTCGAAACTGGCGGCTACCTCACCGGCTCTCTGATGCAACCGTATCGCGCCTACCGCCTGAGGCGCGATGTGGAAAGCTACCTGGAGCAACTGGACGCCGGGTATTTGCTGGCGGACTGAGGGCGTCCCCGCTCGGAGCTTACATGAGATAGCATGAGTGGTTGAGAAATCGGCTACTTGCTCGTGGGAAAGGCGCTCGCGCCTGGAAAGGTCGTTTCCCGAACCCCTAAAAATCTTCTTCCCCTAACCCCTCAAACAAGGCCCCCAAGTCTATGTTCAGAGCCGGGAAGGTGAGAGATGTCACCGTACCGGGGGCGGTGAAAGGCTGAGGCTGAACCGCTTGATAGCGGCCTTCTTCGTTGCGATGGTAGACCACGACGGAGCGCTCAAAGGGGAAGACTACCCAATACTCGGGCACCCCTGCATTTTGGTACAGGTCAAATTTCTCATGCAGGTCTTTGTGCGCGGTGCTCGGTGAGAGGATCTCAATCACCCAGTCTGGAGGCCCCTGACAGCCCCGGCGATCTAGCTTGGTCAGATCACAGACCACGCACAAATCCGGTTGCACCACCGTATCCACCTTGTCTCCAAGCTGCTGAGCCTCGGGCAAAGGCAAGCGCACATCGAAGGGGGCATGGAAAGCTTTACACGATTGCCCTTTTAGATGCGACCATATTTGACCGTATAGATCCCCTGAAAGATGCTGGTGTCCCGTATTCGGTGCTGGCGACATCCGAAAAATCTTCCCCCGAATCAGCTCGACCATCTCGTCGAACTGCCAGGTGAGGTAGTCGGCGTAGGTATAACGCCCATTGAGATTGAGTTGGCTGATGTCTGTGATCATACCCCAATATACGAAAGTCTCTTTTCTTGGGATGGTGAGGAAAGGGGGGGTAAGAGAAAACCCCTACACATAATGGGGCCGCTTCCCACACATAGGTTCTTTCCCCATAACCCAACTATTTGAACAGGCTCCTCTTTTCAGATTCAGTTCCCTCATCTCTGCCAGCTCATCCCCTACTCGGCCAAGTCTACGAGATCCAGCAACTCCTGCCGGTATCCTTGCGGATCATAGGAGCGCCCTGCCTCCACCAGTTCACGCACCTGGACGAAGTCCAGGCTGCCGGCATGCTCAGATTGGCGCAGGAGCAGCCCAAACCCGGCCAGACCAGCCAGGAAGTGCTGGTCGGCACTGGCGGAGGCAAAGTCCAGATCCGGATCGGTGAGCTCCAGCCGCAAGGGCTGGCTGCTGCTGGCCCCGGGCAATTTGTACCGCAGATCAAAAGCGAGGGTCAAGGCAGACTTGTAGTCCACATCCGGGACGGGCTGCAGCTCGTAGAGCGCGGTGATGTTTTGCCCGGTGCCGATGTCACCGGCATCGGTGCTGTCGTCCTGAAAGGCCTGCTGGTCCAGCACGCGGTTTTCGTAGCCGATCAGGCGCCAGGCCTGCACCAGGTCGGGATTGAAAGCCACCTGTACCTTGACGTCCTGGGCGACGGGATAAAACTTGCCAAACTCGTGCAAAAAGACTTTGTCGGCCTGCTCGGGACTGTCGATGTATTCAAAGGTGCCGTTGCCGTGGTTGGAGATTTCTTCCAGCATGGCGTCGTTGAGGTTGCCGGTGCCCAGGCCGATGACGGTGAGGAAGATGCCGGTCTCCCGCTTTTCTTCGATCAGGCTGACCAACTGATCGGTGTCCGAGAGGCCGACATTGAAGTCGCCATCGGTGCAGAGCAGAATGCGGTTGTTCCCATCGGGGATGAGGTGGGCCTCGGCCTGGTCATAGGCGAGCAGGATACCGGCCTCGCCGGCGGTGCTGCCGCGGGCCTTGAGCCGGCGGATGGCACGGGTGATCTGGCTGGTCTCTGAGGCCGGCGTGGCAGGCAGCGAGACTTCGGTGCGCCCGGCGTAGGTGACAATGGAAAGGTAGTCGTCGGGCCGCAGGGTGGGCACGAAGCGCAGGAGGGCTTCTTGCAAAAGCGGGAGCTTGTCGTCCGCTCCCATGGAGCCGGAAACGTCGATCAGGAACACCCAATTGGTGCCGGGCAGCTGCGCGCGGGTCTGCCGCCGGCCTTGGATACCAAGGCGCACGAGCTTGTGGTCGGGCGCCCAGGGGCAAGGGCTGATCTCGCCGTGCAGCCCGATGGGATGAGGTCCGGCGGGGTCGGGATAGTCGAGGGGGAAGTAGTTGAGAAACTCCTCGATGCGAACGGCCGCCGCGGGAGGCGTGTAGCCTTCGCGCAGCATGCGGCGCACATTGGCGTAGGAGGCGCCGTCGGCGTCGACGGAGAAGGTGGAAACCGCCGAATCGGCGGTCAGGACGAAGGGGTTCTCGCCGTAGTCGGTGTAGCGCTCGCCGCTAAGGGCGGCGGTGGGACTCAGGTCGGGATCGCGATAGGCCCCGGCATAGGGGTCACAGCTGGCGAACAGGAGCAGAAGCCCGAGGAGGGGTAGGAAACGGAGCGAAGACATGGTAAGCAACGATGAGACATACAGGCAGGGTGCTGGCGGCGAGCACAGGGGCTCTTCCCTTTTAACGAAGGGTGGGAACCAAAAGGTGCTTGGGTTTCTGGCCTCTGGGAGACCCGGAGCCGTTTCGGGTACTCTGGATGGCAAAGCGGGATGTAAGTAACGCTCAAAAAATAAAGTCCGCTTTGGCTTGATCCCTTGCCCGCATACGGCGTCAGAAAAAGCCTCACTTGGCCCGCCAAGCTCGGTTTTTCTTCCTGGTCTGCGCACAAGGTCTCGGCGCAAAATCGGGAAG
>RFHL01000675.1 GCA_003696875.1 Bacteroidota bacterium
ACCCAAAGGAAAAGGCTGTCATTGGCACTGCTGCCATCGGTGACAATCTCCATCACCAGCCAGTGGGTCGTATCGGTACTCACCCCGGTCACGCTCCCCCCGGCGGCAGCCACCATCCCGAGCTCGCTGGCCCCGAAGAGCTTGCCTACCTGGACCAATTGGCCACCGGGGCCAGAAGGGCCATAGGTGGCCGTATCGGCCAGGACGAGGTGGGCTACGTTGGGCCCGCCATTGTCGGTATCAAACATCCAGCTCAGCCAAAAGCTGCGGCCGATATCGCCATAGGTGCCTGCCAGCGGACGCACCACGCGGGCTAGGTTTTCAAAGTACACCGACTGCCCACTGGTCTGCTGCAGGATAAAGAAGGAGGTAAGGCTCGTATCGCGCACGACTTGGTTGGCCCCGGCCACCAAGGTCCAGGGTGCAGCCCAACCGCTACCGCCTTGCTGTCCGATCAGGCTGTCGCCCCCGGCATAATCGTTGAAGGTCTCGACGGCTCCATCTGGGGCGGGTGGGATAGGGACCAGGTCCGTGGGAACCACGTCCACAAAGGTCGCGCCGAGGTAGAGGTCATCTACCAGGAACTGCACCCCGGCCGTGCCTTCGGCCTTGAGCATGACGCCGTGGATGTTGCCGGTGGTGTAGACTTTGTTCTGAATTTGCGCATCGGCTTCTTGCGGCTCCAGGCCCGGATCGGGATCCACCCAGAGGTCGAGTTCCCATGTGCCATTGTTGCGGACCAAATGGCCCACGATCCAGCGACCCGTGGCGAGGTCAAAGCTTTCGCCTGTAACCTGATCGCCACCTGAGCCAAAGCCCCCGGCGAAGATTTCGGCAACGCCGAAGCGCTTGCCCACCACGATCTGCTGAAACTGGGGTCCGGACAAGGTGGTATCGATGAAGTTGAGCGTCCCCACATTGCCGGCGATGCTGCCGCCAATGGCCATGTGCGTACTGAACCAAAATCCACCGGCCGAGGTATCGATGGGCGCAGTCAGCAGACGCCGAATCCGGTTATTGGTCCCGGGAGCTACGAGCAGGGCGCTGGGCCCATCGGTGCGGACTAGCAGGGTCTCGTTGAGCAGGCCCGGGGCCAGGATGCGGCTGCTATCGGGGTCGGTCAAGGCTTCCCAGGGACCGGCCCAGCCGTCCTCGGCAGTTCCCGATCCGGCCAGTTCCGTACCCGGCCCAAAATCGAACTGGTCAAAGGCAAAGGCCGTGACGCCTGACTGTACATCGCTGTAATCGCCAGGGATGACCGAGGCGTAGTCCAGCCCCACGTAGATATCCTCGTAAAACGAGACAATCCCCGGGCTGATCCCCTCCACCTTGACTCCGATGGCATTGAAGCCATTATTGAGATTGGTGCCAAATATCCGGGTGGCATCGGGCGTGCTGGGTTCGGCGGTCAAGTCCGGGTCCACAAACATGTCGATGGTGTCAGGATCAGCATTGCCACTGGTTTTGATCTTGAGGACCACCAGATGGGCCTCGTCGGCGCTGGCGGTAGTAAGGGAAAAGTTACTGGGTGCCCCCACCCCCACGCCCAGGAAGGGCGTATTGAGCGGCTTGCCGATCTGCACCAGTTGCCCGCCCGGGCCGGTGCCGGCATAGGTAGCGGTATCGACTAGCATCAGGAAGGTGACGGTGTTGTTCACATCGGTCACCACGCTCTGGGTGTGAAAGGACAGGTAGTAGGTGCTAACGTCATCGGTAAAGGGGGCATTGAGCGGGCGGGCGATGCGCAAGTTGGGCGAGCCTGGTGCGGTAAAGTCGAAGCGTGCCTTGTCGCCGGAGGTAGCCTTGAGCAGGGCTTCATTGACCAGTCCACTATCGGCCACGGTCATCAAGCTACTCCCTGACTCGGCCAGCCAACTGTCACCCCAGCCGCCACTATTGCCCCCCAGTCCGGAGAGTTCCTGGCCGATGGCATAGGTATTGAAGGGTTCCCGGGCGGGCCCCACGATGGCCGTCCAGGTAGTGGGCACCACCCCGGCATAGGTCGTATCCAGCCGGATCTCATCGATCCAGCTATCCAGGGGGTTGGTTCCTTCGACCTTGATCCCCAGGGCATCAAAGCCTGCATTCAGCGCAATCCCCGACCACTTGATATCGGCCGTGGCCGTATCGAGTGGACTGTAGGGATCGGGATCCACGAAGAAGAAAATGTCTTCATTGGCGGCATCGCCGCTCATGTACAGGGCCACCACACACCAGTGGCCGGTATCGGCCGGGGCCGTGCTGGCCAGGACCGTACCGCCCCTGCCCACGCCCAGAAAGGGCGAGTTAAAAATGCGGCCAAACTGCGCCAATTGCCCGCCAGGACCGCCATCGCCGAGCGTAGCCGAATCGACCAGCATCACGTACGAGACCCGGTTGTCGCCAGTGCCCGCTGGCCAACTATTGTCGATGAAGAAAGAGAGATAATAGACCGCCCCTGGCGCATCGGGCCAGGACCCGCTGAGCTTGCGGAAGTAGCGCTTGTTGGCATTACCGGCCACGTGGGACACGGTCAGGCGGTTGGAGCCTGTCGCCCAGGGCACGCCCGTACTGGCAATACCCCCGCTGACCACTTGGATATCGGGGCTATTGGGCGTCTTGAGCCAGGGCCCGGCCCAGCCATCGCCGGCGGCACCAGCGCCCGCCAGGAGGGTTCCGTCGGTATAGTCGAAGGATTCGACCACTTGGGCGGGCGCCCCTACCAGGGTAGCCAGCCAGATAACGAGGAGTAGAAAGCATCCTTTTTGCATGTCGGGGAGAATTTGAGTCGTGGGAAAAATCGTTCCGCTTGTCTGCCCGGAGTTGGCCTCGGCTACCAACCCGGATTCTGGGGATAGCCATACTGGAGCGCCTGGAAGGCCGGTATAGCAATCAATTCTGGTATCCGGGTGTATGCATCGGGGAAAGCCGCCAGGAAATCCTGGTAGGTCCGCTGGTCGATCCCGTGGGCCTGCATGACCGCCTCCACCGTGCCATAGCGCCGCAAGTCCTGCCAGCGCGCGGATTCGAAGGCCAGCTCTACCCGCCGCTCCCGTCGGAGGAAAGCCCGCAGGTCGTCCTCGCTCTGCACATCGAGCTTGGGATCGGGATTGCCAGGGTAAATAAAGGGCAGGCCTGCCCGCGCCCGTAGTTGGTTGATCGTCTCAAATACCGGATCAGGGAGGCCCCCTTGTAGCTCCAGGCGTGCCTCTGCCTGCATGAGCAGCACATCCGCATAGCGGAAAATGGGCCAGTCCACGTTGGTGCCCCCTGCTTCGATCGGGGGAAAGACGTACTTGCGCACGTAGGGGGTCGTGTCTCCCCGGTCGACGTAAAAACCTACACTCGCCGCCAAGCGCGCATCTCCCGGCTCATAGGCCGCGATCATGTCGCGGGTGGGGATGTTGAGACCTGCCCGAGAACTGGGGTTTACCCCTTGGGTGATGTCGCTTCCGGAGTTGAAGGGTAACCAACCGATCATGAAGCCGCTGCCTTGATTGGCCGAGGTAGCAAAGGCTGCGGCAAAGATCACCTCGGGATTGGCAGACTTGAAGGCCGGATCGAATACATCCCGGTACTGGTTCATCAGAGAAAATGCCCCGCTATTGACGACCGCATCCAGCAGCGGCAGGGCGGCGGCATAGTCACGCCGGGCAAAATGGGCCTTGGCCAGCAGGACTTGGGCCGCCGCGCGGGTGGCCCGCCCTTTTTCCGCAGGCGGATGCACCGCAGGCAGGTGCTCGATGGCAAAGGTCAAGTCTGGGATGATCGCCTCTGCATAGATCGCATCCACCGGATCCCGCCCCTTGGCCAAGGCCTCGGCTTCATCCACGACTACCTCCAGGACCAGGGGAACATCGCCATAGTGAATCACCAGGTGGTAGTACATAAAGGCCCGCAAAAAACGCGCCTCGGCCTCCCGGATGACCCGGTTGGCTTCCTGGGTGAAGGCTGCCGTCTCAATGCTAGCCAGCAGGAAATTGGCGCGGGCGATGGCCGTATAGCAACTATTCCACAGCCCACCTATATCGCCCAGGGTCGCCTCAGCCAGGAAGTAATCGAGTTGCTCCAGCGCCATACCACCCCGGTCCAACTCGTTGTATTGGAAGGTGGTATTGTCGCTGCGAAACTCCCCAAACCGCCATATCGGCCCGGTATATTGGCTCCGGAGGATGGGATAGATGGCATTGACGGCCAGGGTGATTTGGGTTTCATCCTCCCAGTAATTTTCGCTGGTGTACTGATTGAGGGGAGCCCGATCCAGAAAGCCCTCACAGGCTGGTAACAGGAGTAGCCCCAGGATCAGCCATGTCCATGTGGTGCGTGTGTCAAGCATATCGCGTGTGGTTGAGTAATCCATTTCGTATCCAAACAGGTTACAGGCTCATATTGAGCCCCAGGGTAAAGGTGCGGGGCACCGGATAGGAGCCATAGTTGATGTTGCGCTCCAGGGAACCGGTGGCGGCCCGCCGCACCTCGGGATTGCCCTGGAAGTGGGCCAGGACCAAGGCATTCTGGATGGAGAGGAAAATGCTTCCCCCGCGCAGCGTGCCTTTGGCAGCCAGTATCCGCCCATAGTTGTAGGTCAAGGTGACATTGTTGACCTTGAGGTAGGTGCCGTCTATCACGGCCAGGTTATTGGGCCATCGGTAGCGCTGGCTGGAGGCCGCAGAGGTCGTGGTAGGCGGCCGCAGGCTGTAGTCGGTGTCGCCTGGCCGCCAGCGGTCCAGGACTTCCCGGCGCATGTTGAAGACCCCGTCGGTATTGAGCATAAACTCCCGCTGAAGGTCCATGATGTGAGAGCCTACCTCCCCAGCCATGATGAGCCGTAGCTCAAAGTCGCGCCAGCGTACCAGATGGGTCATGCCGTAGGTAAAGGTGGGCCAGGGATTGCCGATGAAGACATAGTCGTCCAGGCTCTCGAGCTGGCCATCGCCGTCCCCGTCGGTGTAGTAGGGGCTGCCCGCTACGGCTCCGGGATAGCGCGGGATGCTGGGGTCGTCGAGCATCTCGGGGGTGTAGAGCCCCAATATCTCCAAGCCATAGTACTGCCCCACTGGCTGGCCTACCTGGGTCCAGGACACCGGCGTGCCATTGCCGGCAAAGGTGCCCCGGATCGGCAAGTCGTCTTGCCCCAGTTGCAGGACCTTGTTGCGGATAAAGGACATGTTGGCGTCGATGCGCCAGGTAACATGGGAGCGCCGGATCGGCCGCCCGCCGGCCGTGATCTCGATGCCACGGTTCTGAATGGCTCCCAAGTTGGTCAGGTAGGAGCCAAAGCCCGTCAGCGTTGGCAGGGGGGCATTGTACAAGAGGTCCTCCGTCTGCTGGTCAAAGAGGTCCACCCCCAGGTCCAGCCGGTTGTCGAAGAGGCTCAGGTCGATCCCCAAGTCCACCTGCTCAGTCTCTTCCCAGCTCAGATTGGGGTTGGGGATATCGGAGAGAAAGGCTCCCTC
>RFHL01000676.1 GCA_003696875.1 Bacteroidota bacterium
ACTGGTCGGCCCTGGATCGGAAACTGGATCTGCTGGTGGCCAACCGGCAAACCCTGATTTTTGAGTTGATGGGAACGCCCCGGGGCATGGAGGGGATTGACTTTGCTGACGATGACCATCTGCACGCCTGGAAACGGCTGGTCCGTGACCTCGCCCGTCACTATGCCGACCGCTATGGAGCCGAGACGCTTCGTAGCTGGTGGTTTGAGACTTCCAATGAGCCCGATCTTTGGCACTTCTGGCCGCACGGCCTGGTCAAGTTTCTCAACTACTACGATGCCTGCAGCGAGGGTCTGTTGGAGGCCGATCCGGCCTTACGCTTTGGTGGCCCGGGCACGGCCCGCGGGGCGAGCGATACCTTCAAATTGCTCATGGAGCATTGTGCCCATGGCCGCAACTATTTCACGGGCGAAAAGGGCGTGCGCATCGATTTCATCTCGACCCACCGCAAAAACACGCCCTACGAGATGATCGAGGACGAACTGAAAGTGTGGCGCTATGTCGAACACGACTTCCCGCAGTTTCGTGGTCTACCCATCGTCAATGACGAGGCCGACCCGATCGCGGGCTGGGGCATTCCCTATTTTTGGCGAACCGGCCCCTGGTATGCGGCCTTTGTGCCGCAGGCGATTGACCTGCACAATCGCTTTATCCTTGACTCCATCGCGATGCCCTACGGCATCCTGAGCAACGACAATGGCTTCATGGGCAGCTGGGGCAAGCGCACCCACTTGGCGCGCTTTCTGCCCGGCGACAACGATGCCAGCACCCGCGGCGCCTCGCGTCGCGGTGGGGCCCGGGTCATGGAGGTAGCGGCCGATGACCGGCCGCCGGTGGAGCAGTTTTTCCTCATCAAAAAGCCTGTCCTGACCGTGATGAGCCTGCTGGAGCTGCTGGGCGAGACCCGCTACCCGGTCTCGGGCCCGGCCGATAGCCTGCGGCCGGCTATGGGCACGATCGCGACCCGCTCCGAGGGCGGCGCTTTTGCCCTTTGTGTCTATCACCGTCCGGAA
>RFHL01000677.1 GCA_003696875.1 Bacteroidota bacterium
GAGTATGCCCCGCACCAGGTTTTCCTGCTGTGCGTCGGCGCTGGCGGCTTCCAGCACGCGATGGTGGCGGCCCCAGGCGGTTTCAAAGCGTTCGCCAATCCGCCCCAAAGTGCGGTTCAGGATGGGCCGTACCCGGTCAAATTCTTGCTGATAGGGCGGAATCTGGTTGTGAAATACGTTGAACAGCAAGTTGCCCAGCCCTTGCAACTCGTCGAGTTGGCTCCCCCCCTCCCCTTCCCCATCCCGCTGGATGGGAGCCAACTGATAGGGCTGCGCGGCCGGGGCCTGCCGGTGGCCCACCGGATCGGCCGGGGGGCTCGGAGAGACCGCACGTAGTTGTAGGCTGGGGGGAACCAAGCTGTTCCCAATCTGCTGGTCAGCAGGCTTTTCCTGCGCGGCCGCCTGTTTGCGGCCGTGTTCCGAGTTGGGTTGCCGGACGTACATTGCGTAGGGGGTTGAAGCTCAACACGCCGCACCATGACGAGCGCTTGGGGGAAAATACATTTTTCTTCGGAAAAAGGGGGGCTTTCGATCGAGAAAACCGAGGAGCCAAGGCTTTTCCAACCTTCCCCCCTGCCTTTACGTCTCTAGGGAAATTGCCAGCCGCATGCTTGGCGGTTGTCTCCCATAAGCATATTCAACCCTGATAGCGCTGATCATGAACCGCGATTACGATTCCGAAAAAGACCCTTTTGTTGAGTATACCGATGCCGCTTTTGACAATGCCTATGACGAAAGCGACATGGAGCGCTTGCCTGAAGAAGAACAGGAAACGACCCAGCCTGCGCCGGAGGCGCCGGCCGCGACGGATCAGGAGGTCCGCAATTGGCTGCTGATCACGCATCTCAGCGCGCTGGCGGGCAATGTGGTGCCCTTTGGCCAGATCATCGGTCCGCTGGTCTGCTGGCAAAGCAAAAAGGAGGAATATCCCGAAGTGGTGGCACATGGTAAGGCGGCCCTCAACTTTCAGTTGAGCATGTTGCTGTACATCGTGCTTTGCATTCCCCTGATCTTTGTGGTGATTGGGATCCCTTTACTGATTGCGGTGGCCATCTATCAACTGGTCGGAACGATCATCGGGGGTGTCAAGGCCAGTCAAGGGGAATTGTACCGCTACCCTCTGTCGATCCGCTTCATTCGGTAGCTGAGGTGATGCAGGTTGCCGGTCAGGCCTTCCGACGGAGGGCCTGACCGGTTTTTTGTGACATTTCCAGTGTGAATCTTACATATGAGGTGGGGGGATACCTTCTCATTCCTCCTTCCGCCGCCCCTGCGGCGGGGCGGGGTGCAAAAAGGACGATACCCCCTCGGCCGAAAACGATGTAATCGGCCTTTTCTGAGCGTCTGATTGCGGGGCGGGCTACGCCCGGCCATGCCGGTCTCCGGAACCTGCCGGACCTTCCACCCGTACATAGCTCCCGTTTAGACGTCGATTTTTCGCTTTTACTCACATCCGGATTCCTCCGCAGGCGATTATTCCTACCTTGCGAGGAATTACTTACAAGCCGCCCGTCTGGCTTTCAGGTAATTATAAAGGATCCGATTCGGTCCCGTGTTCTTTGTTTTCTCGCTATTCCAGGTTCTGCCCTCCCTGTAACCCTTGGGTTTTCCTTTCGTTACAGGAGGTCGCTGCTCGCATCAAGCCGTGGCCGGACCACTCCGGTTGCAGAACCTTTTTAGAGATGCTAAGCTAATGATTATGAGAAATTACCTGGCGAGTATCGCGGTACTTACTGTTGGGGCTTTTCTACTGCTGAGTCAGTCTTCCTCCCCCTCGGTAGCCGCAGGCACGTCCAAGCAAGCTCAAATCGAACAAGCCCAGGCTTTGCTGCCTGCTCTCAAAGCGCAGCAAGCCCACCTCAGGACCATTGACCCCTTTGATATCGACATCGTCCCGTCGAGCCGGCCTGTGCCGGAAGGGTATCCGCTCGGCAGCATGTTTGGCATGCGCAAGCACCCCATCCTCGGCGTGAACAAGATGCATCAGGGCATCGACTTCCCTGCCCCCAAGGGCACCCCGGTATTGGCTACCGCCACGGGCCGGGTGCGCAAGCTCATCACGGAGGGAGATAGCAGTACCTACGGAACCCACATCATGCTGGAGCACGATGAACTGTACTGCACCGTCTATGCCCACTTATCAGGGGTGACCGTTGTCCCCGGTCAGATCGTAGAAGAGGGAGATACCATCGGCTTTGTCGGAAGTACAGGCCGTAGTACCAATCCCCACTTGCACTACGAAGTGATCCGAGACGGTGAGCCCGTCGATCCTGAGGACTATTTCTAGCGCTTGTTCGTCCGCTACGAACCGTACACACACATGATGTTCCAAATCTGCTAGCCGGCCCCTGACCAGGGGCCGGCTTCTTTATTTGTCCTTGCACCTCCGGGGCAGAAGGGTATTTTTGTTGCACAGGGGTTCCAACCTTCCCCGGCAAGCGGGGTCTCTGTCATGTTTGTCCCAATCACCAGGCTATGTCATTCAAAAACAAAGACGAAAAGAACCGATTTATCGAGGTCGAGGTCCACGAGACCGGCGAGGATCCCTCGCTTGACACCCATGCCGACATGGAGCGCCCGGTGGACCTGGGGACCGAGGAGGAGGCAGAAGCGTACCGGACCCGGGAGCGGGACAGGTACGCGCAGCCCTACCGCCGCAAAAACAAGTTTGGCTGGGCTTTTTTCCTTGCCTCCCTGTTCATCGGCCTGGGCGTGACGGCCACCACCGGCAATCCGCTGGGATTGTTTGTAGGCCTGGGCTTGGGTTTCCTCTTCTTTGTAGATCCTATCTACAACAAGGCCATGGACTGGATAGAGCGCTTGTAGAAGCGGATCGCTTTTTCCTTCTCCGGCTATTATCCAGAAAGCCGTATATTCGCCGCATCCTTATTCTCCGCGACAGGCCGTATGGTAGGCCAACTGCGGGCTAATCATTTGCTGCGATATGAAACTTCTGGAAGGAAAAATCACGCTCATTACCGGTGCGACCCGCGGAATAGGCCGGGCCATTGCCACCCATTTTGCCCAGGAAGGCGCTACGGTGGCCTTCACCTATCGTTCCTCCTCAGCCAAGGCCGATAGCCTGGTCGCGGAAATCGAAGCCGTCGGCGGCACCGCCAAGGCCTATCAGGCCGATGCCGGCGACATGGGCGCTACCCAGGCCGTGATCGACGATGTGCTGAAGACCTTTGGTCGCATAGATGCCATCGTCAACAATGCCGGGATCACCCAGGACAACCTCCTGCTCCGTATGAATGAGGAGCAGTGGAGCCAGGTGCTGGAGACTAACCTGAATTCCGTGTTTTTTACCACCAAGGTGGCCCTGCGGGCGATGCTCAAGCAGCGCAGTGGTTCCTTTATCAACATCAGCTCGGTGGTGGGCCTGCAGGGGAATGCCGGCCAGGCCAACTATGCCGCCTCCAAGGCGGGCATGATCGGCTTCACCAAGTCGGTGGCCCGCGAAGTGGGGAGCCGGGGTATCCGCGCCAATGTGGTTGCCCCTGGCTTCATCGCGACAGAGATGACGGAGGCCTTGCCCGAAAAAGAACTCGCCACCTGGCTGGAGGGGATTCCCCTCAAGCGGGCGGGGACGCCCGAGGATGTGGCGCATCTCTGCGCCTTCCTGGCCTCTGACCGCTCCACCTACATCACCGGCCAGGTTTTCAATGTCGATGGCGGCATGGTGATGGCCTGATCAGGCGCATCTGAAGGAATTATGGGCCTGGGCTCGGTTTGGGCCCA
>RFHL01000678.1 GCA_003696875.1 Bacteroidota bacterium
CGCGGCCCATCCCCGGCCTGCCGCCCCGCCCGGCAGCCGCGGCAGCCGCTAACTGATCAACAACAGGGAGTATGGAGTAATGGCCTAATACTTACTCCATACTCCATACTTCCTACTCCCCGAATACACCGGATTTCCTTACGCAAAAAACAGGCTTTAACTGAAAAAGCATCCACAGAAAGGATATAAACCCATGACCGACCAACAACCGTTTTCCAACTCACTGTTCACCGGCACGTCCGACGGCCCCGCCGCGGCACAACCGCAGCGACTCTTTTATTACGACAACCAGCTTTTTGAGGACCCCGGCCCGGAATATTCCAACCGGGACATCCTCAACTTCCTGGCCGAGACGTACCCTGAGCTGCGGCAGGGCTCATGGAGCAGCCGCACCCTGCCCGACGGCACCGAAGAAGTTACCTTCCACAAGGTGACCGGCGAGAAGGGTACCGTCCCCCGCCGCCGCTTCCTTTACAAGGGGCAGGAGCTGGACGACCCCGACCCCGACCTGCCAATCTGGCAGGTTCGGCAAATGCTCAGCTTCTCGCTCCGCCGCCCGGTCGTGGTGGGCGTCATCCAGCGCGACCTGCCCGACGGTGTCGAAACCGTCATCCTGACCGACGGCCCGCGCCGGGTTTTCCGCATCGGCGAGGACGACTACCCGGACCCCGCCCCGCTGCTGCCGGTGTCCCAGGTGCGGCAGACGTTTGTCGCCGCCCTTGGCGTTGTGCCGCACCAGTGGCGGATTGACAAAGGCCCCGACGGCAGCCAACTGGTCACCTTTTACGATCCCCCCGCCGCCTGACATTCACCCACCGGCCGGCCCGGAATTTTCCCGGGCCGGTCTTTTTTTGGACTTGCTGACGGGCACAACCCGCTTCGTCAGCAGGTGGCAGGCAAGCAATTGCCACCTGCCACTTGCAACAATTGGGTAAAAACAGTGGACACACCAAATTTCGTGCTTTGAAAAATACGGAGGAACAAAATGCACAGCACCCAACTTTTACTACCCGGCCCCACCGCGACCCCACCGCGGCTGCTTTTCTACTACGACAACCAGCTCTTCGAGGACCCCGGCCCGGAGTATTCAAACCGGGACATCCTCAACTTCCTAGCCGAGACGTACCTGGAGCTGCGGCAGGGCTCGTGGAGCAGCCGCACCCTGCCCGACGGCACCGAGGAGGTCACCTTTCACAAGGTGACCGGCGAGAAGGGCACCCGCGTCACCGCCGCCCAGCTCGTGGCCGCCCTCGACACCATCCACCCCGACCCGATGTCCCCCCTGGCGCTGGTGCGCCACCTGCTGCAGCTGGAGCGCAGCGGCGGCCTGACCCCGATGACCATGCTCGAGCTTGGCCCGGCCATCGAGGCCGAACTCAAAAAGGCGGAGCGAGCCCAGGTCCTCAGCC
>RFHL01000679.1 GCA_003696875.1 Bacteroidota bacterium
CAACTACGGTGATTACAACCTCCGCGTGGCTTTCCGCGACGCCTACTACTTTCCCATCGTCCGCAACCTCAGTTTCGGGTGTCGTCTCTGCCGGTACCCGGCCCGATAGGGCCTTACCCTTTCTCTCCTTTACCCTATTACCCTTTTTCTTCCTTCCCGCGAAGCGGGGAAATTTTTTTTGGTTTTTTGACCGCAGCGGGCGGGACATTTCGTATCTTGTATTTCAAATCGCGATACAAAATGCAACTACATCGAGGCATGCGCCCCCAGGACATCGTGGTGCTACTCAAGCTGGTAGCCCTGGGCGAGGCGCGGCCCTATATCAAGGACCTTGCGGCCAGCATTCACCTGAGTCAGAGCGAGACCAGTCAGTCGCTGGCGCGCTCCATCTACGCCGGGCTGCTGGCCGAGGACCAGCGCACGGTGATGCGCGGGGCCTTGTTCGATTTTCTGCGCTACGGCCTGCGTTACGTCTTCCCACAGCGGCCCGGCGCCCTCGTCACGGGCATGCCCACCGCCTATGCGGCACCGCCGCTGGCCTCTGAGCTCGCCTATGGCCTGCCCCTCGTATGGCCCTGGGCGCAGGGAGCCGTACAGGGCCAGAGCCTGGCGCCCCTCTACCCGACCGTGCCCGCCGCTTGTGCGGAGGATCCCGCCTTGCACAGCCTGCTCGCTCTCTGCGACGCCCTCCGGACCGGGCAGCGCCGGGAGGTCAATCTGGCCCAACAATACCTCGAAGCCTATCTCCTGCAACATGAGCCTATGACAGGATAACGGGGCGCGCTTGATCGCCGTGGCGCAGGCCCTCGGCCCGCTGCATGCGCGCGCGGTGTACGTAGGCGGGGCCGTGGTAGGCCTGTATGCCGACCGGCCGTCGCAAAAGGAGCTGCGCGTAACCAAGGACGTGGACTTTTTCGTGGAGATTGCCAGCCTGTCCGAACTCGAGGAGCTGCGGGAGCAGCTCCGACAACGTGGATTTCAGCAGTCTGCCGAGGATCAGGTGCTATGCCGTTTCCGGCTGCAAGATATCCTGGTGGATGTCATGGCTACCCGGGAAATCGCCTGGGCACCTGCCAACTCCTGGTTTGAGCCGGGCCTTGCGCACCTTTGGCAGGCAAGCTGGGAAGGGATCGATTTTCAATTGCTATCCGCCCCTTTCTTTCTGGCCACCAAGCTGAGCGCCTTTCATGGCCGGGGTGGCAGGGACCCCCGCACCAGCCACGACATCGAGGACATGGTGTACGTGCTGCACCATCGCGGCAGCATCTCTTCAGAACTTACCACGGCTCCCGAGGCTGTCAGGGATTTCCTAAGAGTCTTTGCCAGGCAGGTATTGGAAGAATCTTCCTGGCGGGAAGCCATGCTCTACAACCTTCCTGCCGGCCAACAAATGTCTTCATTTGCCCGGATTCAGCAGATCTGCCGTACATTGCTGGGCACGTGATTATTGTGTTCCCGGATATGCCCGATGGGCATTCGTCCCCGTTTCACTGCCCAAAGTAGGGCGAATGGCCCTTCGCCCCTACCGAGCCGGCCAGTAGGCCGTCTCGCTGCGGGTGGTATCCAGATAGGTGGTGAGGGCCGCGGCCTGCGCGGGGTGCTGCGCCGCGACATCGGTGGTCTCGGCCGGGTCGGCCTCAAGGTCGTAGAGTTCCAGCGGGCCGGTCAGGCCCTCGCGCACGCCTTTCCATTTGCCCTGACGCACGGCCTGGAAAAAGCCGCCTTCGTGAAACTCCCAGTAGAGCGGGCGGTCGCCCAGGTCCAGGGCTTGCCCCTGCACGGCGGGCCATACGCTGCGGCCGTCGATCCCGGCCGGGGCGGGCATGCCCGCCACCTCGGCCAGGGTGGGCAGCACATCGGCAAAGGTCCAGGGCAGGTCCGAGACCGTCCCGTCCGGGACGTTGCCCGGCATCCAGGCGATCATAGGCGTGCGGATGCCGCCTTCGTACATGTCCCGCTTGCGGCCGCGCAGCGGTCCGGAGCTGTTGAAGCGCCCCTCCCAGCGCCGGGCGGCGCCATTGTCCGAACAGAAAAAGACCAGGGTGCGCTCGGCCAGGCCCAGGCTGCGGACCGTATCCAGGATCTGGCCGACGGTCTCATCCACCATGTGGACCATGGCCGCGTAGGCTTTTTCCCGCTCCTCCCAGGGCTTATCGGCAACCAAGGCCATCGCCTCGGGGGTGGCGGCCAGTTCGTCATGCGGCAGGGTGAAGGGGAGGTACAAAAAGAAGCTGGTGTCCCGGTGCCGGTCGATGAAGTCCAGGGCCCGCGCGGCAAAAACGGGATGGGTATGGGTGACGCGCCCGCCGTCCTGGTTGCCGGGCAACCAGAGGGTGTCCCGGTTTTCCCAGAAGTAATCCGGGTAGTGGGTGTGGGCCCGCCGCTGGTTCAGGAAGCCCACCCACTCGTCAAAGCCCTGGGCATTGGGCTCGCCGGTGGTGGTGGCCTCGCCCAGGCCCCATTTGCCAAACATGCCCGTCACATAGCCCGCCTGCTTGAGGACCTCCGCGACCGTCACGTCCTCGGCCCGCAGCGGGATGCGGCGGGGGTTAGGGAGCTCCGGCACGGGGATGGCCGAGAAGTTGCCGCGGACGGTGGTGTGGCCGGTGTGCCGGCCGGTCATCAGCACCGAGCGCGAGGGCGCACAGACCGGCGAACCGGCATAGGCATCGGTAAAGCGCATCCCTTCTGCCGCCATGCGATCCAGGGCGCGGGTGGGGATCTCCGCCTGTCCGTAGCTGCCCAGGTCGCCATAGCCCAGGTCATCGGCCATGATAAAGATGATGTTGGGCGGGGCGTGCGGGGCGGGTTCAGCGGCGGGTTGACAGCCGGTACCCGCGAGGAGAAAAAGTAAAAGGGCAGAGAGCAGAGCGGAACATCGCATAGGAAGTCATTAGTCTTGAAGGTGGGTCAGGGTGTCTACATCCACGGGCCGCAAGCGGCCTTCGGGATCGGGGCCGCAGTTGAGCAGCAGGTTGGCGTCCATCTGCCGGGCCACCGACAGATATTGCCGGATCTGCTCCCGGCTGGCGACGGAGGTATCCGCCGCATGCCAGAACCAGTTACCCGACTTGAAGCGCTCGTTGCCGCGCACCGACATGGTGGTTTCGATCTGGAGTGGCAGGTAGCGGGACTTGCCCAGCCATTCCCAGACCTTTTGGTCGTTGGGGTTGGGCTGGGTGTACTTCTCGCCACTGCGGATGTCGACGGGGTGCAAGGGCACCCCGGGATAGGCGGTGGTGCTGTTGTTCATCACCAGGCAATCGGGCTGCAACGACTTGATGTACTGATAGATATGATCCATCTGCCAGCGATAGGCCCCTTCCTGACGCCAGGCCTGCACAAAGGCTTCGTCCCGAGCCTGATTTTGCTCCTGAAAGCCGGCTTCGCCTTCCAGCTCGCCGGCGGCGAGCTTTTTGGTCCAGCCGCTTTGCTGCTTTTTCCAGAAGCCATCAAACCACAGCTCCACCACCGGCCCATAGCCCGTGAGCAGTTCTTCGAGCTGCCCCTTCATAAAGTCCAGCACGTAGCGGTACTCGTCAGTATCGTGGCTGGTTTCGTGCCGATCCCAAAGGCTGTAGTACAGGCCCAGCTTGAGGCCATGCTTGGCGGCGGAGTTGGCCAGTTCGGCGACGATGTCTTTTTTGAAGGGCGTCGAGGCCACCGAGTAGTCGGTGTACCGGCTGGGCCACAGGCAAAAGCCGTCGTGATGCTTGGTCACCAGCACGATGTACCGCATGCCCGCCGCCTTGGCGGTGGCGCACCATTGATCCGTGTCCAGGCGGGTGGGATTGACCTTGATGGGGTCCAGGGTCCCGTCGCTCCACTCGACATCGTAGTAGGTATTGATCCCGAAGTGGATAAACATGCCAAAGCCCAGGTCCATCCAGGCCTGCTGCGCCGGGTCAGGCCCCACCGCATCGGTGGGCTGAGCGGCCATAGACCGGCCCACATAGGGCAGGCTCGCCGCCGCCGCGCCGCTGAGGGCGCTGTATTTCAGGAAGTTTCTTCGATTCATGGGATTGTTGATCGTTCCTGGTTCGAGGTTCCTGGTTCGAGGTTCGAGGTTCGTGGTTCCTAGTTCCTGGTTCCTTCCTGGTAAAGAAAACTGAATTTCGCCCCTTGGCGGTTAGACTCTGGCGGCTCCTTTTGTTTCTAACATGTCAGGGGATCCATTTCGGTCCTCTCCTTTCTGCGCAGAGCGATGTCGAGTTTCTCGGCTCTCGTTTCTCGGCTCTCGACTCTCGCTACTGCTTCTCAAAGCGCAGCCAGCGCGCGCCATGGGCTGGCATCTCGATCCAATCGCCCAGTTTCAGCGCCTGGTCTTCGGCCACATCAGTTACGGACTGGTATTCATAGTAGTCAAAATCCAGCTTGACCTCGGTGGCCGGTCCGTCATTGAGCAGGAAATAGTGGTCCGCCTCGGGGCTGGCCAGGCGGTAGACGATGGCGCCTTCGCTCTGGAAGGCAGGCTTAAGGTTGCCCAGCACATATTTGCGGAGCATAGCCTCCATATCTTCGTTTCCGGGCTTGAAGCAAGCCCGGCCCGCTTCGTAGCCCACGATCACGGCGCTGCCTTGGCCTAGCTGATACTCCGTCACGGCGGGCTTGCCGTTTTCAAACTCGGCGATCACCTCCGCGCCCTCCGGGCGCAGGGAGCCGATGGCCCCTCTGAGCTCCTGCCCCTCCAGATGCCAGTCGCGGTTGTAGCCTGCGTACTGGTATTCACGCAGCACGGTACCAAAAATCTCGGCAAAGGGCGAGCCACTGCCCCGGGGCAGCAGGGCGGTAAAGGTATCGTACCAGGCCCCGGGCATGTCGATCACGAGACGCCCGCCCTGCTCGACGTATTCTTTCAGAATCGGCAGCAGTTCCCGATCCAGGGCGATGATGCCCGAGAGGTAGATGATGGGGTAACGGGCGGCGAGGCCGTCCTTGAGGTCGTGGTTGGTCACAAACTCCCAGGGCACATCGGCATTGATGAGGGCGCGGGCGGCGCCTACGCGGGCCTGCATGGGCCGGAAGCGCAGGCTGTCGCGCTGCCGGTCGGACATGGCCGCCCATACGGCCTCATTGTCCCAGTCAAAGAGGATGCCTACCAGCGGCTCCTTGTGGGCCGCCCAGAGCTCTTCGCGGTAGCGCTGCATCCCCTGGGCAATCTTGCCCACGGCGATGGCCCGGTCGGTGACTTCATTGTGATGGTCCAGCAGGGCATATTCGCCTCCTTCCTTCCCGGCACTCCGCACACTCCAGCACCACAGGCCCCAGCCCTTGAAGCCCCCGGCCAGCATGCTCAGGGTAAACTGTTGCATCTCGCCCGCATCGACGGTGAAGCCGCGATCGGGGTCAGCAGTCTGCTCGCCATCAAACTGCTGGGGACCGCCGGTGGTCTCCCAGCCGCCGGTCCAGCCGCCTTTGAACATGTCATTGATGTAGCTGGTCTGCATGTAGAGGGTGCGGCCCAGCTCGTTGCGCACCTGGTCAAAGTGCCAGGAGAAGTGAATCGAGGGATAGAGGGACCCGGCATGCTGCATCGCATCGGCGATGCCGGAGAAATCTACGCAAAACCAGGCATGCGGCCGGAACAGGCCCAGTTCGCCCCCGGCCCGTACGGGCTCGAAGGGTTCAAATTCGGTGTAGGCCTGCGAACGCTCCTTGAGGTCATTCACCCCGTAATCGGCCTTGAAGCGCATGATGTCACGCCGGGCACGGTACTCCCGGTGGTTATAATCCTGCCAGCGCTGGTCAAAATCTGACCAAGAGGTAAAGGGGCCGCCCTTGGCACTGAGGCCATGGTGATGCTGGTTCCAGGCAAAATTGAGGGAGTCAATGGTGCCGTAGGTATCACGGGCCCACTGCACAAACAGCTTTTCGCCCTCTTCGGAGAGGGTGAGGCCCCGCCCCCCGACGAGGGGGTCGTAGGCGCCGCCTCCACCTTTGGGGAGGTCGCCATGCTCGGCCCGGTGGGCCTGCATGCGCAGCACCCGCTGCCGCAGGACCTCGGTCTGGTGGGCGATCATCTTGGGATGGCGGCGGACCTCGGCCATGGGGGTATTTTGGGGAATGCCGAGTTGTTTCAGCAACTTCGGCGTCATTGGTTCCCAGCCGCCCTCGCCATACCACCAGGGCCAGACGCCCTCTTCCAGGGCGATGAGCTGTACCTCTTCGAGGGTCCAGCCCGGCACCGTCATGATTTGCTTGAGCGAGGTAAAGCCCAGCTCTTTCATTTTGCGAAAATGCCAGCGCATCTCCTCTTCCCCCTCATCCGGATGCTGGATATACACTACGCCGGCGGGCACGGGAGCAAGGTCCCGGAAGCGCTGCTGAGTCTCTGAGGCGTGGAGCTCGTCATAGCGCTCATGCATGAAGTCGTGCCCCTGAGGCTGGGCCCATAGTTGAGCGAACAGGCCGGGCAGGAGCGGCAGGAAAAGTAGATATCGGACGGTCATTAGGATGTATTTTCGATCAAAAGAGAAGGAGGCAGGAAAAAAATACCAGATGGGTGCAAGCCTCATTTGGTATGAAGGATAGGTCACCGGCTCTTTCTGGCAAAGAATATTGATTCATGCGTCGAATCTGCTACTCCTGCTGGCTCAGAGGCCTGCTTATCGGTTGCTTACTCCACGGTACCGGCCTCGCCCAAACCCCTGAAGGGGTCATCCGGCTGTCCGGCACGCTGGAGATCGAAGTCGCCACCCAGGGTGGCGCCATCCGCTCGGTGAGTCTGCCAGATCGGCGCCTGAACCCCCTCTCCTGGGGTCTGGAGACCGCCCAGATGCCCGCCAACAACCAGCCGGGGGCGCCCTTTCGGGGGCATTTCCTCTGCCTGGGGCGCTGGGGCGCGCCCACGGCCGGGGAGATGGGCGCCGGTGTCCCCCACAATGGCGACCACAACAACCGGCAATGGCAGGTCAAGGCCCATACCGAAGCCTTCCTACACGCCACCGTGGCCGCACCGCTGGACCAGTACTACGTAGAGCGGGAAATCCGTCTGTCGCCGCATAGCCCCGTCTATGCCGTGACGGAGCGCGTCACCCATACCGGCACGGTCGGCCGCCTGAGCAATGTGGTGCAGCACCCCACGCTGGGGCCACCCTTCCTGAACCCCGACACGCGCATTTTCTCCAATGCCGGACCGGGTTTCCTGCAAAAGCTCTCCTATCCCGATCCGGAGGCCTATGCCTACCGCTGGCCCGAAGGAATCCGCGACAGCAGCCGGCAGCCGCTGGACCTCACCCGCTCCGCGGGGGACCTCAACTATGTGACCACCCACACCTTCGACGAGGGGATGAGCCAGGGCTGGGTGGTCGCTTACGACCCCCGCAGCCGGTTGCTCTACGGTTACCTTTGGGAAACGGCGGATTACCCCTGGCTGCATGTCTGGCATTACAGCCAGGACGGGCAGCCCGTGGCCAAGGGCCTGGAATTCGGGACGGCCGGCATCGGCCGGCCGTATCAGGACCTTCTGACCCACGACACCCGTTTCCGGGGGCAGGCCTCTTTCCTCTATCATGACGCCGGTGAGACCCTTGAGCGGCGGTACCTGGGCTTCCTGATCCCCTTAGAGACTGATATTGAGGGCATAACCTCCGTGCGATGGGTGGACCAAACTCTTATTTTGCAAACGAAAAATGGGACCACTTATGAATTACTGGTATTTGACGAATAAGACCGGCTCCTGAAAAGTAAGACCGGGAGCGTATATGAGTTTTTGATCCTTCTCACAGATTCTTTTTTTTTCTGACACAACTGACAGAACCAATTCGATGAAAGCATACCGCCTCAACCGACTCTTTAACGCTCAGTCCGGCAATTGTCTGGATGTGGCCATAGACCATGGTTTTTTCAATGAATACGGATTCCTGACGGGCATCGAAGACCTTGCCTCGGCGGTTCAGACCGTGGTCAAGGCCGCCCCCGATGCCGTACAGCTCACCATCGGGCAGGCCCGCCACCTCCAAAGCATCCCGGGGCGACATAAGCCCTCCCTGGTGCTGCGCACCGATGTCGCCAATGTCTATGGCACAGACCTGCCGCGCAGCCTCTTCAGCCGCATGATCGAGGAGCCGGTCTATCAGGCAATCCGCCTCGACGCCACCTGTGTGGTCGTCAACCTCTTTCGCATCCCCGATGAGCCCGAGGTGATGGACCAGTGTATCCAGAATATCCTGGCCATCAAGCCCGTCTGTGACGAATTTTCCATGCCGCTGATGATCGAGCCATTGGTCTTCCAGCCCAATGCCCAGAAGGGCGGCTACATGGTCGATGGCGATCTGACCAAAATCCTGCCGCTGGTGCGGCAGGCCGTCGAGCTCGGGGCCGACATCATCAAGGCCGACCCCTGCGACGATGTAAACGAATACCACCGGGTGGTAGAGATCGCCGGGGGGATCCCGGTTCTCGTACGCGGCGGCGGCAAAGCCGACGACCTGGAGGTCCTCAAGCGGACCGAGACCCTGATGCAACAGGGGGTGAACGGCATCGTCTATGGCCGCAACATCATCCAGCACAGCAACCCGGCCGGAATGACCCAGGCCCTGATGCGCATCGTCCACGAAGGCGCTACCGCCGAAGACGTGATCGGGCTGGTACGCTAAGCCTCCCGCCAGATTTCCCCCAAAGCAGACGTCCTCTCTTTATCTGCAGGATGTTTGCGTTCGTTTTACATAAAAACTATGAAACCTGTTCAAGTAGGCATCATCGGCGGCGGCCTGATGGGACGGGAGACCGCAAGTGCGTTTGGGCGCTGGTTTGCCCTCGCGGACTATCCGGTCCGGCCAGTCCTGACCGCAGTATGCGACCTGCAGCCCTCGGTGCTGGACTGGTACCGGCAGCTGGACAGCGTCCGCCTTTTCACGGCCGATTACCGGGACCTTCTGGCTGATCCCGACATTGAAGTGGTGTATGTAGCGGTGCCGCACCATCTACACGAGGAGATCTACACGGCCGTCCTCCGGGCCGGCAAGGATCTGCTGGCCGAGAAGCCCTTCGGGATCGACCTGCCCGCAGCCGAGCGCATCATGGGCGTGGTCGAAGAAAGCGGACGTTTTGTTCGCTGTAGTTCCGAGTTTCCTTTTCTGCCGGGGCCGCAGGCGGTCTACGACTACGTGCGATCGGGCCGGATGGGAGCGTTATTGGAAGTAAAAAGTGGCTTTCACCATGCCAGCGACATGAACCCGCAAAAACCCCTCAACTGGAAGCGGCAGGTGAAATACTGCGGTGAAATCGGGGTCATGGGCGACCTTGGGATGCACGCCCTGCATCTGCCG
>RFHL01000680.1 GCA_003696875.1 Bacteroidota bacterium
CATGCAGCAGCTCAGCCGGGACAAGGACATCAAGAAGGTGCAGATCCGCAGCCTCGAAGCCGAGCTGCAACGGGCGGAGGAAGACCGTTATCGCCGGGCCTCGGATCTGGATGCCTTCACCGAGCGCGCCAGCGAGCTGGCGGCCGAAGTCGCCGCTCTGACCGAGGAGGTGAAGGCCCTGGAAGCCCGGCAGGAGCAGCATAGGCAGGACCTGGAGGCCGCCGATCAGCAGGTGGCCCAGCTCAAGGATGCCGTGTACAAAACCAACCGGCAGCGCGACGCCCGGCAAAATGAGTACAACCTGACCAAGTCCCTGGTCGAAAACCTGGAGGGGTTTCCCGCCAGCGTCAAGTTTCTCAAGAAAAATGCCCGCTGGATCAAGGACGCGCCGCTCCTCTCGGACGTATTTACCGTCCCGGATGCCTACAAGGTTGCCTTTGAGAACTACCTGGAGCCCTATCTGAGCTACTACGTCGTCCGCACCCGGCAGGACGCCGTCCTGGCCGTACATCTCCTGGCCGAGTCGGCCAAGGGGCGGGCCAATTTCTTCATCCTCGAAGAAGTGGACCGCTATCAGCCCGCCACGCCCTTGCTCTTTACCCAGGCCCAGGCGGCCATGGATGTGATAGAGACAGCCCCCGAGTACCGCCGGCTGGCGGCCTTTCTCCTGGATCGGCTTTATCTGGTCGAGGGCGAAAAAGACATCCCCGAGGATAGCAACGAAGGCGAGGCCATCTTCATGACCCGGGCCGGCAACCTGACCAAGGGGCGCTACACACTACACGGGGGCTCTTTGGGTCTGTTTGAGGGCAAGCGCCTGGGGCGGGCCCGCAATCTGGAAAAGCTCGAAAAAGAGATCGCCAAACTGGAGAAACAGCTTACTGAGGACAAGCTGGCCCTGGAAAAGGCCCAGCATCATCTGGAAGCCCTGCGCAAGGTGGATCACCGCCGCGAGCTGGAGCAGCAGCGCAAGGCGCTGCTGGAGAAAGAGCGGGACCTCTCGGTGCTGCAATCCCGGGAAAAGGAGCATCGCGAATTTCTGGCCCGGGTGGGCCAGCGCACCGATTCGCTGAGCGAGGAACTGGAAAGCCTGCGGCAGGCCGTAGAGGCCATCGACCCGCAGCTCAAGCTGCGGCTGGAGGAACTACAGCAGCTCAACGCCCAGCTCGCCCAGCAGCAAGGCCTGACCAGTGATACCGCCGAGCGGCTGGATGAGGCCGCTCGCGCCTACAACGAGGCGCACATTCGCCTGATTCACCTACAAAACCAGCGGGACAACCTCCAGCGCGAAATCACCCAGAAGGGGGATGAAATCGATCGCTATGAGGGCCATGCCGAGGAGCTCAAGACGGAGCTGGAGCAGGTTCAGACCGATACCGAGTCCCTGATCCAGAGCAATCTGCTGGATGACGACGTGATCGTGCGCATGTATCAGCAGAAGAAGGAAAAGGAAGAGCGCGTGGGGCGAATGGAGCAGAAGGTGGGCCTCACCCGCAACAGCATTGCGCAGGTGGAGGACTCGCTGAGCGGCGAGCGCCGCAAGCGGGAGGAGCTCCAGCGCAAACAGGCCGAGCTTAAGGAGAGCAGCACCGAGGTGCGCCTCCAGCTCAATGCGCTGCGGGAGCGCATGTCGGTGGAGTTCAAGGTCGAGATCGAAAACCTGCAGGCGGGCGCCATTTTTGACAAAGATCCCGGAGAGTACGATCAGGACGAGGTCGAGGCGCAGGTCCTCAAATTGCGCGACCGGGTACAAAACTTTGGGGAGATCAATCCCATGGCTGTGGAGGCCTATCAGGAGATGAAGACCCGCTACGACTTCATCCAGACCCAGAAGACCGATCTGCTCGACGCCAAGCAGTCGCTGCGTGATACCATCGCGGAAATTGATCAGACCGCCAAGGAAAAGTTCCTGGAAACCTTTGCCCAGGTGCGGGACCACTTTCAGGAAGTCTTTCGCAGCCTGTTCTCGGATGATGACAAATGCGACCTCATCCTCATGGATGAGGAAAATCCCCTGGAATCCGACATCAACATCCTGGCGCGTCCCAAGGGCAAGCGCCCCCTGACCATCAAGCAGCTTTCCGGCGGCGAAAAAACCCTCACGGCGGTGGCTTTGCTGTTTGCCATCTACCTGATCAAGCCCGCGCCCTTCTGTATCTTTGACGAGGTGGACGCCCCGCTCGATGACGCCAACATCGACAAGTTCAACAACATCATACGCGCTTTTTCCAGTAACTCCCAGTTCATCATCGTCACCCACAACAAGCGCACCATGGCGGCGACCCAGGTGATCTACGGCGTGACCATGCAGCAGACCGGGGTCTCCACGGTGGTGCCGATCAGCCTGGAGGAAATCTACGAGATGCAAGGCGGGAGCGCCGCCTGATCTGGTGACAGGAATGATTTGTTTTTGGGCGGGAGGATTCGTAATTTATGATTGATAATCAGTTTATTAGGGCTTTTGTATATGATTGATTCCGAATAAGCCGATTTCCCGACTGCCAGACCGATTCGCGGCGTTTTGAAAAATCTGTACCGGGATGTTTCCCCCCCCCTTTTTTCAGGACGAAGAATAGCAATAGGCCAGACTGCCGGATCCCGAGGAGAAGGTTAACTCTATGCTATGATTCTGGAAGGTAAGCACATTTCCCTGCGGCCATTGACCCTGAAGGAGCGGCCCCAGTTTTTTCGCTGGGCGACGCAGTCTGATGCAACCCCCTACTGGTACGGGGAGCTCTACGGAGACGACATCCCCTCCTATGTGGTGTTCAAGTTGGAGTGGCCCGACCATTATTTTGATGGAACCCGCCCCTATAAAGGGCGGTCATTTGCCATCCTGCTTGCCGATCGGGCCATCGGCCAGATCAATTACAATGAGGTATCGGATGTCGACCTCACGACGGAGCTCGACATCCTGATCGCCAAATCCGGTGACCAGGGGCAGGGACATGGGACGGATGCCATTCGCACCCTCACGCGCTATCTGTTTGCCGATATGGGGGTGCGGCGCTGCCGCATCGAGGTGGTTTCGCGCAATCCGCGGGCCTTCCGGGCCTATGAAAAGGCCGGTTTTCACCCGACATATACCTACCTGCGCCAGGGGATTGAATGGCACGTCATGGAGTGCCTGGCCTCTCCTCAGGCCTGATGGGTGCGGGCTTTGGCGATCTCCCTATTCCCGGTAATACATGTCGCTGGCCTCTGGGGTAGCCCCCAGGTCGAGGCCCAGGGTCAGTTCGTGGGTGGCCCCAAAGATGGTTCCCCGATAGGCCTGTGGCAGCATCAGGTCTGAGGCGTAGTAAAAGTGCAGGTTGCGCACTTCTACGCCCACCAGGGCGGTGATCAGCCAATCCGTCCGGTAGGACATGCCCAGCATCAGATGGTTATCGGCCAGATAAAACTTCACCGTCCCTTCGACCTGATAGGGGGCGGCTTCTACCTTGCGCACCAGCACCGAGGGTTCGATGGCCATGGATTCATACTGAAAGCGGTAGCCCATCATGCCGAAGTAGTGGCGGTACAGGCGATTGATCACCCCACCGGTGATGGTTCCGGCGAGGTTGGGATTGCCGCTTTGGATGAGATTGGGGGCCGATAAGCCCGCAAAAAAGCGGTCGTTGTAAAACCAGGCCCCAAAAGCGACATCGCCGAGCGTCATGCCGTCGGCGGCCTCATAGATGGCCGCATCGCTACGATCCTGGAAGTAGACCTGCTCGGCCCGGAAGCGGTATTGCATAAATTTGCCACCCATGCCCATCGACAGATAGTTCTGTCCCATATTACCCGGCAGGCCCACCGGCGCCCGAAAGGCATAGGCAAGCTGCAAGCCGCTGCGTACCGTAGGCCCCACTCCATCGCTAAAGGCCATGAGCCCGATGCCACTCTTGGCATCGACCGGGGCATGGTAGGTCATCGAAAGAGTGCGCGGGGCGCCCGGGAAGCGCACCCATTGCTGCCGGAAGGCAAAGCGCAGCTGATGGGCGTCACCTGTCCCGGCCACGGCCGGGTTGACCATGAAGGCATTGGTGCGATACTGCGAGAAGAGCGGCTCCTGCTGGGCCTGCAGGCCCAGGGGCAAGGTCAGGCAGACTAAAAACCAAAGGTAAATACGATGCATCAGCCAGGGGATAGGGGTAGGTAAAGAAAGAAAAAGCCGGTACCGCTATCGGATCAGCGAGAGCGTACCCTTGAAAAAACGCCGGTCGGTAGGGCCATTGAGCTTGAGGAGGTAGTAGTACGTGCCCGCCGGCAGGGCTTGCCCTGCGGCGGTGCCATCCCAATCGTTTTGGTAGTTTTCCTGGAAATAGACCTCCTGCCCCCAGCGGCTCACGATGGTAAGCTCGTTTTCGGGGAAGCGCTCCAGACAAGGGATCACCCAGCGGTCATTGACGCCGTCGCCATTGGGCGAAAAACCCATGTGCACCTGCAGGCACTCCAGCGTCTCGGTCGCGGGGACCTCGATCAGGAGCTCGGTTTCACAGCCTTGCGCGTCCGAGACCCGAGCGGAATAGGTACCCTCGGCGAGTCCCTGGCGCGTCTGACCCTGGGCGCTATCGGCCCAGGTAACCACATAGGGCGGCAGGCCGCCGGTCAGCACGAGGGCAATTTCGCCGCTGCGCTGCCCATTGTCGGGAACCACCTCGGCCTCGGCTTGTAGGTCGACCCGGGCGTCGAGGATGGCATCATACACCTTTTCACAGCCCTGCTCGTCGGTCACATGCAGGGTGTAGATCCCGGCGGGCAGATCAAAGATTTCGGCCCCAGTGTCACCATGGGCCCACGCGTACTGGTAGGGCGGGACGCCCCCGCTGGCCTGCGCGGCCAGCCAGCCTTTTTCCTCTCCGCAGGCCGGGTCTACAGCCAACATATCTACCACCAGCGGCTCGGCCGCCGGGAGCGTAGCCTGTACCGCTAGGGTGCAGCCATAGGCATCGGTTACGGTACAGACATACGGACCTGCCGGCAGGCCCTCCAGAACGGCTGTTTCCGGGCCATGGGCCCAACTGTAGGCATAGGGCGCATGGCCTCCGCTGACGGACAGCTGCAGGCTGCCGTCGCTGCCCTCGCCGCAGGCTGGCGGGGAGAGAGCCACTGTCGCCGCCAGCGGCGGCGGCGATTCCATATGATAGCTGGCGACCGCCAGGGCGCCGTTGGCATCGGAGACCACCAGCGAATAGCTGCCTGCTGGCAGGCTGCTCAGGGTAGGGCCTTGCTGTCCGCTACCGGACCAGGCATAGGTGTAGGGCGGCACCCCGCCACTTACGGTGGCGGCCAGGGTGCCGGCACTGTCACCCTCGCAGCGAATCTGGCTGCTGTCGGGCTGGCTGATCGTGACCGTCAGGGAGTCCGGCTGTTGTAACATAAACAAGGCTGTGCCTGCGCATCCGGTGGCGTCGGTGATCTGGACTGCGTATGAGCCAGCGCTCAGGTTGGTGGCAGTGGGACCACTCTGGGGCGGCTGGGTCTGCCACAGGTAGCTATAGGGAGCCGTACCCCCTTGTCCCAGTACGGTCAGGGTGCCATCGCTGGCCCCATAGGTGCTGATGGCGGCGCCATTGTAGTCCGAGGTGGCGCTGAGCGCGCCCGTGACGGCTCGGACTTCGACCTGGGCGTGGTTGGTAGACAAATGGTGGCACAGGCTGCCTTCAACGGTGCTGATCGGCAATCCTGGTACCGCCTGCAGGCTACCGCTGTAAGAGATGCCATATACCCGGTATTGTGCCGGGGGCAACTCGTTGAAATCCAGGCTGTCACCGGGAATGACGGTGATCAATTGCTGTGCCGGGTCCGTGAGCAGGAAGGCGTAGTCTGCGGCACTGCTTTGCTGGGGGGAAAAGTACACCCAGTCCGACGCCTGATCCCGGCAGACCTGGGTTGCGCCAGTCAGGCTGATCTGGGTGGGAATGGCTGCACAGACGGGGGTGGTGTCTTGCACCACCAGGGCATCAAGGCCGATCTCGCCGCTGCTATAGTTGCCGAGGGCATCAAAGCGGATCCGGAAGCTGCTGGTCCGAAAGGCAACGGGCACCGGCAGGACCTTTTCGGTCCAACTGGTGTAGGCGTTAAAGTCGAGGAGCTGTACGCTCCAGGTATTGCCGCCATTGCTGGAAAAGGAAACCTGTATCCCGTCTCCGTCCACCGGCTGGGTACTGGGGTTGATCAGCGAGATATGGAATGTCAGCGGGGCGGCCGTATCGATCTGGCTCAGGTCGATGGGGGGCGAAAGCAGGCTGGGGGCCTGTCCCAGGCCCAGTTGGGAGCTGGCGGCCCGAGCGTAGCCACCGGCCCCGTCGGGGCCGCTGGGGGCTGGTACAAGCAACGGGTCAAAGGCGTCCGAAGGGCCCCAGTAGCAAGCATTTCCGGCTGCGCAGTTATTGGCGGACAAGGTTGTCCAGGCAGGCGGCGCCTCCGGGCTGCCCACCCATTGACCAAAGTCCTCCTGAAAGTAGAGGGTTTGGGCGGAGAGGCTGCCCGAAAACATGCATAGCAGGATTGGGGCGATGAATATCGCTCGAAACATCATGGCGCTGGAATACGGGCTTGTCAGTAACAGGACAGAAGGCCGGCTGGGTAGAATACCGGAATGGCCTGCATATTAACACTTTGCCCTGCGCCGATTCGCTTTTATAGTTTGAGCGGTCAAAAATGGCGCCCGACTTACTCCAGCTCGAACCTGCGCTGAAAAAAGCCCCCTTTTCCAATAACCCTTACATCGTAATTTCCAGGAGGGAAGCTCCGCATGTCGATTTCCATGTCACCATCCTGTAAACCTACCCGCTTGAGCGTCACTTCTTTCTGGACCTGACCTTCCTGATTCAGTACCTGAAAGGTCAGATCCTGCTTGCGCTTGCTGATGTAGTGCACCCGGAAAATCCCCTTTTCGGGTCCCGATGTTACCTCCCCTACATACAGGTCAGGAACCGGCTTGGCGATCACGCAGACCGGGGGGCTATAGTACTTCTGGCCTGTCACGCTGTACCAGGCCACACGGTAGCAAAGACGCTGATCTTCGACAAATTCGGCCTGATGTCGGAAGCGGTATGGCAAAGACAGCTCCGTGCCTACGGTCTGTTGTGGGTCCAGGGTGGCCAGGACCATGCCGGGCATGGGCTGACCTTCTGGGTACAGCAGTACCTGAAAAAACTGAACCGCTGCCCGCGACTGGGTTTGCCATTGAAGCTCCACTTCGTTGTTGAGGAAAGTGGCATCCAGCATGGGCAGGGGACGTTCAGCCTCCGGCGCAAGACGGGCAAAGTCAAGCTCCTGCCGGCGCAGGTCATCGAGTTCGCGGGGATCGGTGGCATAGCCTGTCGCCGCGATGGTAAAGGTGCATTGGGTGCCGTCATAGCCGTCTACGTGGATCAGGTAGGGACGGCCGGCGGTCTCGTCCCGGGTAAAAAGGGCCAGGCCGGATTCGGACTGGGGATTTTGACAATCCACATACACAAAGCCCGCTGGGGCACAAGAGTCAGCGCGAATAAGCAGGGCCTGTAGCCCGGCTGGCGTGTTGCAGCCTACGGGCTCAATCCGGACCGCATACCAGGCATATTCCGCCTCGGTCCGAAAGGTGAACCACAGGTCGTTTTCGAAGCTTTCGATGCAGGTGGTGGGGCGCCCCGCCGGTTGGGTAGTGGGCGTCAGGGTGGCTCCTTCATTGGTGAGTAAGAGGGGCGAGGCTCCCAGCCTCAGGGGCAGGGCCTCGGCACAATGGTCAGGGATTTGCCCCCATATTGCCAGGGGAAATATCAATAGCCAGATAAGCCAAAACAACAGTCGTCGCATGCTCGGGTTCGGTCTTGGGGCAGCCAGGGATAGGAGGATGGCTATAGCGAAGTTCCCACAGAGAAGGCTTTGCTGGGGTCGATGGGTTTACCCCATGCTAACCAGCTGGGGAGCTTCTTTTCATAAGACTACCAGCGGCCCGTTTCCCCTATGCTTGGGGTCTTACTTTGCTGGTCAGGCCGGGGCCATATTTCCGCAGGATCTGCTCGACCTCGTGAACCCGGAAAGGCTTGGCGAGGTAGTCATCCATGCCGACCTGCAGGCAGGCCTCCCGATCCCCCTCCATGGCATTGGCCGTCATGGCCACAATCACGGGTGGCACCGGCAGGGAAAGGCCCCGGATGGCCCGGGTGGCCTGCAGACCATCCATTTCCGGCATTTGCACATCCATGAAGATGAGATCTACTGGCTGCTGGCGCATGAGGTCTACCGCTTGGCGGCCATTTTCCGCCAGCAAGATCTCGTACCCAAAGCGCTGCAAGGTGCGCCGGATCAGCCGCTGGTTGACGAGGTTGTCCTCGGCTACCAGGATCGAAAGGGGCATCTCCTCAGC
>RFHL01000681.1 GCA_003696875.1 Bacteroidota bacterium
ATTTTGAGCCTGGCCAGTGGCATATCCCGGCCGACTTTGCCCAGGCGGCCGGCCTTACCCTTGTCCAACACGTAGACGCCCTCCTCGCCGTCGCCCAAACACAAACATAAGCCGGGCTGCCCGATGGGCAGCCCGGCTGTGGTGTTCCTGGTCCAGGCCAGGACGATGGTCTCTTCTCTCAATTAAGCCTGATGCACATGCACATCCATCTGCGGGAAGGGAATGTTCAGCCCCTGAGCATTGAAGGTGTTGTACACTTTTTCTTGCATATCAAAGAAGACGGCCCAGTAGTCGGCGCTGTTTACCCATACCCGCACGGCAAAGTTGACTGAGGAATCGCCCAACTCCGACACCGCCACAAAGGGGGCGGGATCCTGCAGAATGCGGGCATCCTGATTGATGAGGCCCATCAGGACTTCCTTGGCCTTCTCGGTGCTGTCTCCATAACCGATGCCAAAGGTGAAGTCCACCCGCCGGGTAGCTTCGGTAGAGTAATTGATCATGGAGCCTGTTGCCAGCCCGCCGTTAGGGATGATGATGGTCCGGTTATCAGCCGTTTTCATGATCGTGTTGAAAATCTGGATTTCGTCCACTTTGCCAATATACCCCTGGGCCTCCAGCACATCGCCTACCTTAAAGGGCTTGAAAAGCAGGATCATCACCCCGCCGGCAAAGTTTTGCAGCGTCCCGGAGAGGGCCATCCCTACGGCCAGGCCTGCGGCACCCAGGATGGCGATAAAGGAGGTCGTCTCGATGCCCACCATCCCTAGTACTGCCAGCACCAGAGCTGCTTTGAGCAGCATCCCGATCAGCGAGCGCAGAAAAGGAATCAGGGAGGGATCCACCTCCCGCTTTTTCAGGGTCTTACCGATCCCCTTGGTAATGGAGCCGATCACCCGAAAGCCGATCAGCAGGGCCAGGAGAGCCAGTACGATCTTGCCCCCATAGGTGATGAGGGTGCTCCACATATCGGGACTGATTTCAATATTCATCTTTAGGTATAGATTAATTGAGGTTGAAAAAAGAATCTGTCGCGTGTTCGGACGCAAAGATAAAGGTAGGGGTCACACAAAAAATGACGGCGAGCATGTAGGCGTGGAACATCCATCGCGGCGGGGCTTTGTCTATTCGCCCCATATCCCGGACTTCTCTGCCTAGCGGTACTCCAGATCGCGGGTATAGACCTCTACCCCATCGCTGAGTTGGAGGTGATACGTCCCCTTGGGATAATTGCGCAAGTCGATCTGCTGCTGATAAGGCCTGGCTCCTAGTCGCAGGGCTGAGGCAAAGAGCTCTGCCCCTTCATCATTCATTAACCGCAGACGCAACAACATCTGCCGGGGGCTCTCCACCTTCAGGGCGAAACGGCCCTTCTGGCCAGCCTCCACCACCTCGATGCGACCCGCATCACTGAGCTCTTCCAGGCTGGAGGTATTGACCACCACCACTTCCTTCTGGACTTGGCGGGTGCACACACCATCGCTCACGCGCAAGGTGATTGGGTAGATACCCGGCTCGGTAAAGATGTGCACCGGATGCTGCCGCTCCGAGCTGCTTTCTCGCCCAAAGTCCCACAGCCAACGCGTGGCCCCCGGACTCAGGTCGGTAAATTGTACCTGCCCTGATTCCTGGGCCAGATCGATACGCCCTGCCGACATCTCAAAGTCAGGCTCCATACGACGTACTTCTACCCGCAGGGTAGCCGAGTCTACGCAACCGGCCTCACTCACCCCCGTTACCCGATAGGTCTGGGACTGCTCTGGGCGGGCGCTGGTCCGGGGCGTATTGGCTGTACGCAGGCCGGGTGCCTCCTGCCAGGTGTAGCGGTCGGCGCCTCGTGCCTCCAGAAAGACCTCTTCACCGGCACATATCCGGGCTGCCGAAGCCGACAGACTGAGGAAGTCCGAGGGGATAACCTGCACCGTCACCGAACCGCTGGTTTCACAACCTGCGCTATCGATGGCCCACACGGTATAGCTCGTGGTACTCAGGGGTTGCACCGAAACGCGTTTGCCCGCGACGGTATTCAATCCCGGGGCGGCATCCCAAAGGTAGGCTTTGCCGCCCTCCACCTCCAGAGGGATGGTCTGGCCCGCACAGATTTTCGGGGCCTGAGGCACAATGCGCAGCGGCGCGGGGGCGCGCACCTCGACCGTCACGGACGTCGTGTGGCCACAACCACTACCGGGCCCGGTCACGGGTATAGGTCGTCGTCTGGGCCGGTCGGGCCGTAACCACAGCCCCCTGGGTCCGGTCCAGCCCCTGACTGGGGCTCCAAGTATAGCTCTGGCCACCATTGGCGGTCAGCAAGGTCGCTTCCCCCTGACAGATTACTGCGTCCTGGGCAGTCGCCGTGAGCGAGGAAGGCTGTCCCACCTTGATGGTTATCTCGGCCTCGGCCTGGCAGCCGGCTATATCTGTACCCACCGCGCGGTAGGTGATGGTGCGCCGGGGATACACGACGATCTCCGTACCGGTGGCGCTGCTTAGCCCATAGGTTGGACTCCAGCTAAACACTCCTTCGCGCGACGTCCGCAGCGTTACCTGCTCCCCTTCACAAATCTCCTCCCGATCAGCCAGAATCTGAAGCGAACCGGCATCGCGCACCTGCACGGTCACCGTATCGCGGAAGAGGCAACCATCCAGATCGACGCTTTCCACCGTATAGGTGG
>RFHL01000682.1 GCA_003696875.1 Bacteroidota bacterium
CAGGGCGAAGTGATTCATAAGGCGCTGGGCTACCGGGATCCAGGGCAGTTTATTGGTGAGGGACGCAAGGCCGTGAGTCCGGACCGCAACTTCGAGTTGCTGGAGCTGGAAGTCGAGGCAGGCAGCAACGACCCGGAGACCCTGTATCACTACGCCTTTGGTCTCAAGGAGCGAAAGCAGGACTACCGCGATGTGGCCCGTCGTTATTTCGCGACCCAATCGGAAAAAGCCCTCCTCAAAAATCCTCAAAACTGGAAAGCCATTGAGGGTCTGACCACCGATCTGGAAAGCCGGGAGTTTCAGTATCTGCTGGCCAAGCAGAAGAAGTTCATGAAGCGCTATGGCGTACAGGCCGTAGCCGATAAAATCTATTCTGTCTGCAAACAGACGGTTCTGGAGGCGGCCCTTTCCCGCAATGACATCAAGTATCAGCGGGCGCTATCGGTGGCGCTCGAAGACATCCGCGATGAGGGACAAACCGCCAACCGCCTGCGTATGGTCTACGCCGAAGCGACCCGGGACTGGGGAGATTATGCCCAGAAGGCCCTCTATCATTATCAGACCTATGTGGTGCCCCACCCCCGGGAACTGGACCATTCGGCCCGCATATTTGCTGAACGCGTCACCGACGAAGCCATGCTGCAGGAGGCGCTGTTATGGACGCAGCAAGCCATCGCTCTGGAAAATATGGCCTATACGCATGAGACCCGTGCCCTGCTCCTTGAGAAGCTGGGCCAAAAGGATGAAGCCCTGAAGGAGGCCAACGTAGCCCTTCGACTGGCCATTCTCAACAACGAACCCACTGAGGCACTTGACCGTCTGGTCAAGCGCCTGCGCTCCTAGTCAACCATCATGCCTGAATCGCCGCACATACTGCTAGTAGAGGACGAAGCCAATTTTGGGATGGTGCTCCGGGACTACCTGGATATGAACGATTATCAGGTTACCCTGGCGCCCAATGGCGAGGAGGGACTCGCCGCCTTTCGCCGTGAGCCTTTTGCCCTCTGTATCCTGGACGTGATGATGCCCCGGATGGATGGCTTTACCCTGGCCAAGCACATTCGAGAGATCAACTCAGATATTCCTATCATTTTCCTTACTGCCCGGGGCTTACAGGAAGACATCCGGGAGGGCTTTCGCCTGGGGGGAGACGATTACATCACCAAGCCCTTTGATTCAGAAGAATTGCTCCTCCGGATCCAGGCCATTCTGAAGCGCTCGGCCCGCTCGGCGAGCGGGCAGCCCACAGCCGAGCCGGATGAGTTTGATTTTGGTCAATACCACTTCAACTATCGCCTGCACACCCTCGCACATGGCGAGACCCAGGAGCGTCTCTCCCCCAAAGAGGCAGACCTGCTCCGCCTGTTGGTAATGCGCAAAAATGACCTTCTCTCACGCGAGGAGGCCCTGACCAAGCTCTGGGGGGATGACAATTACTTCAATGCCCGCAGCATGGATGTGTTTATCAGCAAGCTGCGCAAGCGGTTTAAGGCTGATCCTGACGTGCAGATCGAAAATGTGCACGGCAAAGGGTTTCGGCTGCTCGACACTTCTCGTACCAATACCTGACTATGTTTCGTTTCCGCCTGATGAAGCTTTCGCTTCTGTTTCTGGGACTATATGCCGAGGCCCAGGCCGATGGATACCAATATACCCTGACCTGGGGCGGGCCCTCTACCCACACCTACCAGATTGAAGCAACCATGGAGCCGCAGCCTGGTACCACCACAGACTGGTCCATGCCGGTATGGCGGCCCGGCCGCTACTTTCGGCAGGACTACGCGGCCGCGATTTCCCAGTTCGAAGCCTTTGATCACAAGGGGCGACCCCTGTCCTGGACCAAGGTCAGCCCCCATACCTGGCGGGTGACCCATCCGGGGGGCGAGCCGGTGACCATTCGCTATCAGGCCTACGCCCACAACTTTGACGCCGGCTCCTCCTATCTGGGACAGGGGCAGGCGTACTTCAATCCGGTCAACCTGTTCATGTACATCCCGGACCGGCTGGATCAGCCGGTACAGTTAGTGGTGCCAAGCCTTCCCCATGACTGGAAGGTGGCTACGGCCCTGGTGCAGGGCGACGATCGCAAAACGTTCATGGCAAAGACCTATCATGAGTTTGCGGACTCCCCTACGGTCTTGGCCCGGGATATTAAGCAACTTAGCTTCTCCCTTGACGGGGCAACCTTTTACCTGCATTTCCAGGGAAATTATGCGGGGGGTCCAGAGACCGATGCAGCTGCCCTCGACGCGGTGCGTCGCATTTGCCAGGAGCAGGGCGCGATCTTCGGGGACTTTCCCTTTGAGGAATTTCACTTCATCTATCGCTTGCTGCCCTACCAGATGCGGCATGCGGTCGAGCACAGTCGCTCCGTCAGCTTTGCTTTGCCGGCTACGGTAGCCGATGGTCCCCGACAGATTGTCGGGGGCATCGCCAGCCTGACCGCCCATGAGTTTTTTCATGCCTGGAACGTCAAGCGGATCCGGCCTGCCGCTATGTGGCCATACGATTACGGCCAGCCGCAGCCTACCCACTTGCATTGGTTCACCGAAGGCGTGACCGACTACTATGCCCACCTGACCATGGTTCGCACGGGGCTTTGGTCCGAAGAGCAGTTTCTGCGTCAGCAATCCCGGACCCTGGAGTCGCTGGAGAATAGCTACGCCGCTTCGGTGGTGTCCCCGGCCCAGGCCTCCTACGACAGCTGGCTGGAAAATTCGGACTACTTACCCCCTCAGCACCGCATTTCCTACTATCCTCTGGGCACGCGGCTGGGCTTGCTCATAGACCTGCGCTTGCGGGGCATGACCGATGGTAAGAAGGGATTGGATGAGGTGTTTCGATATCTGAATCAGACCTGGTACCAGCAAGGCAAAGGCGTGCCGGAAGACGGCATTGAAGGGGCCTTGGCAGCCCTTTCGGGTAGGGATTGGCGGCCATGGTTTGCTGCCTATGTATATGGTACCGAGCCTTTTGGCGAGGCATATGAAGAGGCCCTGACGGCGGCAGGTCTGACGCTGCTGGTGGAAGAGAAAAAAGGCGAAGGTGCCCGAAGTATGGGCTTCCTGCGTCTGGAACCCACCAGCCAGGGCTGGCTGGTGCAAGGGGTGCACCCAGGTGGAGATGCCGCAACGGCCGGGCTCGGGCCGGGAGACCTGATTTTGGAAGTCGAGGGCGATCAGGTCGCTAATCAGGAGACCGAGGCGATTTTGGGTAAAGTAGGTCGGGGAGAGCAGATCCGCTTGCGGGTCTTCAGTGATTTTCAAGTCCGCGAAGTTGTGCTTACCCACGAGGGTCGTTTTGCGCCTAAATCTTATCAGCTACAGCGAGATGGGGACGCCAGGCCCCGCGCTGCCGGTATCCGGACAGATTGGCTGGCTTCACAGGTCCGGTAAAAAACGCTTCGCGTTCCAACCTTTTCTGGGACCCTTTCATCTATAGTGTATCAGGGAAAATCAGCGCGTCCCCCTTAACGGATTTCAGGCGCGCTAACTTTCTCCGCTGTGCTCGTATGCACTATTGGATAAAGGCTACTTTGCCTTCTACTCATAGCCACAAATTTCCCCTTAGTCATGATCGCATTTGTGAAACTCCTCATCTCGATCGCCTGGTTTTTGATTACCATCGGCGTCCTGTTTAACATCTGGAAGAAAAGCAGCCTGGAAACAGCTCCCAAAATCCTCTGGACCTTAGGAATCCTGTTCTTTCCCTTTCTGGGGCCCGTCGCCTGGATTCTGTTTGGGGACCGCACCGCATAAACCGTTGAATCGTTTTCATTTGTAGCGCCTTCGCAGGTTGTCTACCGTTAAACAGATCTGAGAACGGTCTGTCAGGTTACATGTAGAAAGTTAGGACATTACAGGAAAGCCCGGCTCATGACGAGCCGGGCTTTTTTGGGGGATAAAGAGCCGGGATTAGCGACTGGCTGCATAGAGTTGTTGCAACTGCTGGTTGACGACCGCGGCCAGCGGAGATTGGGCAAAGCCAGGCCGAAGACGCAGATTTTCCAGGCGGCTTTTTCGGGCGAAAAGAGAGCTTTCGAAACGGGAAACGTATAGTTCC
>RFHL01000059.1 GCA_003696875.1 Bacteroidota bacterium
GTGTGTGTAGCCTCAAAGCCGATTTCCTCCTTGATCTTCTGGGACGAAACGTGATAGGAGCGCAGGTCGTCCGTTGGTGTGGTCTTGATTTTTACCTGGGGTCCGATGACCTTCTGCACAATCTGCGCCAGCTCGGCCACGGAGTGGTTCTCGTAGCCGGCATTGTAGATTTTGCCAGCCACCTGCTCATCGGGCAGCTCCAGGAGGAGCTGGTAGAGGTTTACCATGTCGGCGATATGCAAGTTGGGGCGCAGCTGCGTGCCGCCAAAGACCGTGATTTCGCCCTTATGGATGGCCAGGTTGGTAAGGATATTGACCACCAGGTCCAGGCGCTGCCGGGGCGAATAGCCACAGACGGTCGAAGGACGGATGGTGATGGTGGTGAAGTCCTCGGACTGGTATTCCTGCAGGATCTCCTCGCACATCATCTTGAACTTGGAGTAATCCGTCAGGGGGATCAGCTCCATATCTTCCGTGACATTGGGCTCATCCTTGATGCCATAGACCGAGGAGGAGGAGGCGTAGATAAAGCGCTTCACGCCGCCCTCCTTGGCGATCTTCACCATCGGCTCAAAGGCGTCGAGGTTGATCGACTTACCCAGCTCGGGGTTCAGATCAAAGCTGGGGTCATTGGAGATACAGGCGAGGTGAATGACCGCATCGTGGCCGGGAATCGTCTGCTGCAGCAGGGCTGCATCGCGGATATCGCCCTTGATTTTGGTCAGATTGGGATGGTCCGGCAGGACGTCTTCGCCATAGATCATCAGGTCAATGACACTGACGTCGTAGCCTTGTTCGAGCAACTTAGGCACCAAGACGGCACCGACGTAGCCGGCCCCTCCGGTGATGTAAATCTTTTGAAAGCGCTTGGCCATGGAGGAAAGGATGAGTGATTGTGAATCGGGCCGCAAGTTACACCAAAAAGCAGGGATTTTGAAATGCAATTAGCGCGCCCGCAGGCGGCGGGCGGGCACCCCGGCCCAGACTTCTCTGGCGGGCACCAGGCCCTTCACCACCGCCCCCGCGCCGATCCAGCTGCCCGCGCCCACGCGGGCGTCGGGCAGAAAGATCGCCCCCGTCCCCACAAAGGCATCCTGCCCGATCTGCACCCGCCCGGAGGTATGCACCCCCGGCGAGAGCACCACCCCGGCCTCAATCACATTGTCGTGATCGACGGTGGCCCCGGTCAGGATGTTGACCGAATCGCCGATGCGGCTCCCGGTGGTGATGCAGGCTCCCGGCGAGATGACCACCCCTTCGCCCAGCACCACATCCGAATCGAGATGCGCCCTCGGGTGAATGGTCGTCACCAGGGCGAGCCCCAGGCCCTTAAGGGCCTGCCCCAGCCGGCGACGGGCCGGGCAGTCGCCCAAGGCCACGATGCCGCCGCCCAGGGCGTGCACGTCGATCAGGCGTGGCAGATCGGCCACACCCCCAAGCACCGGGATATCCCGGATCCGTAGCCCGGCCTTGGCCGGATCGTCGTCGATAAAGCCGACGACCTCATGCTTACCTTCGGCCTGCACGATCTCCAGCACCACCTTGGCCTGCCCGTCCGGGCGAGCCCCTACAATCACGAGCTTCATACAGAGGGGGATTGAGAATGGATGGCTACTACCTCATCATAGAGCCGGGTGAGGCGATGCAGCTGTTGGGAAAGAGCCAGATAGCGACGATGCCGGTCCACCCGGGCCGTGAGGGCCGGGTAGTCGGTGGCGCGCAGCCGCGCGCCGAGGGTACCGACGTCTTCCTTGCCGATCGCGATGCCCGCCCCGCCCCGCATCACCATCCAGGCCTGGTAATGAATATCCCGGGATATGACCACCGGCAGCCCCGCTTCCAAGAAGTTAAACAGCTTCAGCGAAGTCGAATAGGTCATTTTCTCCTGCTTCAGATCACTATCCTCGCGGAAGAACGGCAGAAAGCCATAATCATACTGCGCCAACTCTCGCGTCAGGTCCCCATGAGAAACCGGCCGGTGCATGTGGAAATAGGGATTACGCCGGGCGATGGCGTAGTACTCCTCATAGTCCGGTGGCAGGGTCGAGGGGCTGGGATATACATGAAAATGAATCTGCTGGGCGCTCAGCAGCTCGATCAGCGGGTGAAATTGCAGGATACCGAACTGCCGCCGGTCGCGATGCGACCCGGCCAGCCCGCCCGCATATACGAGGTGGATCTCCCCATCCGGCCGGGGGCCGGAAAGCGGTTGCCAGGTATCATCGTCGCAGTAGAGCGGAAAAAACAGCGTCCGGGGACGCGGGTGGATCGCATAGCGCTGGAAGCCCACCCTCGGCTCCAGGCTCTGCCCGATGACGGCATCCGCCTCGGCCAGGCAGCGCCGCTCGTACTGCAGTTCCTTGCGGGCCCAGGCATAGGGCGGCTCCAGGCCGTGGTAGGTAACGATTACATCCTGCATGTCCAGGAGAAAGGGGGCGTCGACCGTCTGCCGGACGAGGTCCGGGTATTCGCACTTAGGGGCGAAACTATGCACCAGATAGATATCGGGCAGCCGCTCCAGCTGGCTACGGAGGTGCCAGGCGTTGCGGTAGCGCACGACCCGGTCAAAGTGGCCCTCCACAAACTCGGCGACATAGCCGTCGGTATGACAGAGGAGAACCAGCTCATAGCGGCCCAGACGGTGCAGCCACTTGGCCATACGGCCCGCCCGGGCGGGCACAAGCTCGCACATAAAAAGCAGCCGCTTTTTACCGGCGGGCACGGGCCAGGCCTGACCCCGCAAGGCCTTGAGCCGGTAGCCCAAGCGGTCCCAGCGCAGCGAGAGTTCCAGGCGCAGACGCCGTTGTACCTTGATCAGGTTGAGCTTGAGGGCGGCGATGTTCACAGATAGATAATTGGGGAAGCAAATATAGGAAAAGGCCGCGGTTTGCGGCGGGAGGATAACTTTCGATCAGCCAGGCGCGCGCGCCGCGCTTGGGGAAATCTTCGTACCTTTGAGGCTTGGTTGACATGGGGTCAACCAGTCTGATGGATCATTATGGAAGAAAGCAAAGTACCCATCCTCATTCTGGGAACGGGCATTGAGGCCCGCCTGGCGCTCGACATCGCGCTCGACCTGGACGTACTCGTCCTGGGCTACCTGACCGATGATGAGGAAGAGCTCCACGCCGAACTCAACGACGTACTGGTCAGCGCCGTGCTGGGCAGTGCCGATGCCGAGCAGCTTCTGTCCGACGAACACACCCGGGTGGTGGTGGCGATCGGCGATGCGGAGCAGCGCCGGGAGGCGGTAGAGGGCATCGATGCCTACCCTGCCCGGATTGAGAGCCTGCATGCCCCCTCGCTGCAGCTTTCGCCCTATGCCCAGCTGGGCCGGGGCAACCTGATTGGGGGCGGCACCCACATCCAGGCCAATGCCATGATCGGCAGCTTTAACCAGATCGGCGTTCAGGTAGCCATCGGGGCGCAGGCTCTCATCGGGGACTACTGCACCTTACAGGACGGCGTACGCATCGGCAAGGAAGCCGAAATCGCCGATGAAGCCTTTATCGGGCTCGGGGCCATCATCTACCCTGGCGTGAAAGTCGGACAAGGCGCCATGGTCGCGGCCGGGGCCGTCGTCATGCAGGAAGTCCCCGAAAAAGCCACCGTATTTGGCAATCCCGCCCGGGTAGCCGGTGGGGGCTGACCCAGACGCGGGAACAGCACACAGAAAACCGGTCAGTATCCTCACAGAGGTATACTGACCGGTTCCTTTTTTGACATATCAAACTTACCCGAAGGAGAACAAAAACCCAGCAGCGGCTCCCGCAGGGGCATGCCGGCCTTCACGTAAGAGTAAAAAAGATAGACCTAGACCTCCTCGGTCCCTTCGGTCACCTGACGGCCGCGGTAGTGGCCGCTCTCCAGGCATACTCGGTGGTATAGGGTCGCCTCTCCCGTCACCGGATCGAGGTAATAGGTACGCGGGGAAAGCTTCAGGTGGGTGCGTCGCTTGTCCCGGCGGGTCTTGGATATTTTTCGCTTAGGATGGGCCATCGTGAAAAAGTTATATAAAAATCCGCTTCAAAAGTAGTGATAAAAACGGAACAACGGAAGGCGATCTGCTCGCCGCGGCTTGTTCGCTATTCTTCAGAATCAGATTGATCCTTCAGTTTCTTAAGTGCCGCCCAACGGGGGTCTATGGGTTCGTCGTCATCGGCCGGACTTTCGTCCTCCAGCTCTTGTCCTTCGGCATCCAGCCCCAGCAACTCCAGCACCTCAGGAGGGCAGGTATGCACCTCATAGTCAGGAACTTTGCGCATGGGCACAGCCAAATTGATGAAGTCGTAAAACTCCTGAGCCAGCTGGAGTTCGGGCGCGTCAGGGTCCACATACATCACTTCGTATCCCTCAAAGTTCAGGTCGGGATCAAAGGCATAAATAATGCGTTCCTCACTTTGGAGGGTATGGGGATAAGGATTTCCGCAGCGATCGCAGCTGAGGGTAACCTCCCCTTTCAGGAGAAAACACACATCAAGGTGGGTGCCATATTTCTCCATTTTGAGCGTGATGAGCACGCTCCCCTCCTCAATCAGGCTGTTTTCAAAGTGCGCAAAGAAATCGTCACCAACCTCAAACGCCTCCTCATGCTTACCAGGCTTCAGCCGGGCAACATTGAGCGCATACTGCCGCGCAAACTTCCGGTCCATCTCCATCTTGGCTGAATTGGCTGGCAAAGATACGGAATTCCCTTGGAGATACACAAGCTTTGTTGGATTTTCCCCTGGCCTCCCCCTCCCAACGAAAGGCAACGGGACAGGCAGGGTATTTGGCGCCCGAACCAGGCCGAGCAAAAACGGCGGGGATTCGTATCTTAGGAAACTGGCCGCACAAGCCTGGTGGCCTCTGCTGCTTCTCCCTGTCATGAGCTCCGCTACCCATGAGAATACGGCTTTTTGGTTTCTTTTTTCTGGTCTTTCCCCTGCTCGCACCCGCGCAGGTGTATAATGTGACGCGCTATGCCACCGAGCACGGGCTGGTTCAGTCTCAGGTCATGGCCATCCTCCAAGATCAACAGGGATACCTGTGGCTGGGAACCCACCGGGGGGTCGACCTTTTTGACGGCAACAGTTTCCAGCACATCGGGGCCCGGGAGGGCCTGGTGGGAAACTTTTTCCGGGCGATTGTGCAAGACCAAGACGGTCACGTGTGGATGGCCTCCGACGGAGGCATTACCCATTTTGACGGGGCCGAATTCCGGCCCCTGACCAGTCAGACCCAGCCTGCGCTATTGGAAGACGATGTGCAGGCCTTGCTGCGCGACCAGCAGGGCCGCATCTGGATCGGCTATGCCCATCAGGGGATCAGCCTCTGGACAGGCGACAGCCTGCAGCACAACCCCTTTGCCTGGGAGGGAGGCCTCCCCCGGGACATCTTGTCATTCTGGGAAAGCGCCAGCGGCCGGGTATGGATCGGTACGCGCTCAGGTCTGTACTGGCAGGAAGGTACCGGGCCTATCAGCCGGCTGAGCCGGCAACGCTTCCCGCAGGGAACGGAGGTCTATGCCCTCCTGGAGGATGCCGAGGGCATCCTCTGGATCGGCACGCAACAGGGCCTCTGGTGGTGGGATGGAACCCGCCTGAGCCGGCAGCAGCTGCCCGGCAATCTGCCTGAGGATCAGGCCGTATATTGCATGGCCCGAGAGGCCTCCGGGCAGATCTGGATCGGCACGGGCAATGGCATCGTGCGCTACCAGGCAGGAAGTTTCCTTCCCCAGGGTCAGGATGATCGCCTGCTGGAGTACCAAATGCGCTCCGCCCTGGTAGATGACGAAGGCAACATCTGGTTTGGAACCGACGGCGGCGGCCTGCGCAAGATCACGGAAGGGATCTTTGAGAGCTATGATATGCAGGACGAGCTGACCAGCAACCTGGCCAAGTCCTTCCTGCAGGATGCGCAGGGGCGCATCTGGATCAGTGCCAAGGATCGGGGCATCTCGGTCTTTGACGGGCAGCGGGTGGTCCAAACCTTTTCCGGCAATACCGGGCTGGGGGGTGACGCCATCTGTACCAGCTATGAGGACCGGAGGGGGCATTTCTGGTTTGCCTCCTACAACGGCACCCTCACCCACTACGACGGCCGCAGCTTTGTGGCCTATGACCGCAGCGATGGCCTGGACGCCAATGCGGTCTTTTGGGTCAGCGAAGGGCCCAATGGGCACATGTGGGTGGGCACCGATAATGGCATTTTCCTCTTCAACGGCCAACGATTTTTCCAGCATCTCACCACCGCAGACGGGCTGCTGAGCAATACGGTCTATACGATGCTGCACGATGCGGCTGGCCGCATGTGGATCGGCACCGCCGAGGGGTTATGCCGTTGGGAGCAGGGCCGCTTTGAGACGATAGAGGCCCCGGGCAAGGTGGGCCCCAATGTGATTACCATGCTACAAGACCCTGAGGGTCGGGTATGGGTAGGCAGTGCCCTGGGGCTGGCCTGTTTTGAAGAAGACGAAGCGCACTGGCTCAAAATCAGTGATGCCTCGGGCGCGCACACGGTGGTGGCGCTGGTCGTAGAGGGCGGACGATTCCTCTGGGTAGGCACCGAGAACGGGGTCTATCAGCTCGACCTGCAGGCCTACCGGCCCGGAGAGACCGAGCCCGACTTTGCCCACTACACCCAGAAAGACGGGCTCCCCAGTCTGGAGTGCAACGCCAACGCGGCCTTTGTCGATGCCGGGGGCGACCTCTGGATCGGTACCGCCGAAGGGGCTATCCACAAGCCGGCCGGCACCCAGCGCCGCGAGTCGGTGACGCCTCCCCGGATCTACATCACGCAGGTGCGCACCTCGCGCGACTCGGCCGCGCTGGGCTACCCCCTGCTCGACCGGCAGATGGATCAGGTAGACTTGCCCTACACCAACAACCGCCTCATCTTCCGCTATGTCGGTATCAGTCTCAAGAGCCCCCGACAGGTGGAGTACAAGTTCAAGCTGGAACCCCTGGACCAAGACTGGGAACCCTATACCAGTACCCGGCAGACTTCGGTTTTTTATCCCAACCTGGACCCCGGCACCTATACCTTCAAGGTGACCGCCCGGCGCGAGTCCGACCCCTGGGACTTTGAGCACTATGCCGACTACACCTTCACCATCGCGCCGCCCTTCTGGGCGACCTGGTGGTTTATCACCCTCATGGCCCTGCTGTTGCTGGGCCTGGGCTGGGGCATTTACTATGTGATCCACACCCGGCGACAACGCGCCCGCGAGGAGCAGCGCATCCGCAATACCGCCGAGAAGCTACAGCTGGAGCATCAGGCCCTCTACGCGATGATGAATCCCCATTTTACCTTCAATGCCTTGCAGTCCATTCAGTTCTTTATCCACCGGCAGGATAAAAAAGCCGCCAACAAGTTTCTTTCCTCTTTCGCCAAGCTGGTGCGCAAAAACCTTGAGTCCACCAAGGTGGACGTTATCAGCCTGGGCGAGGAACTCGATCGTCTTAAGCTTTACCTTTCCCTGGAGAAAATGCGCTTCCCGGAAAAGTTTGACTACGAGGTGCGGGTGGATCCGGAGGTCGATCAGACCGGGATTCAGCTGCCGCCCATGCTGCTCCAGCCCTTTGTCGAAAACTCCATCAAGCATGGCATCATGCCCCTGGAGCAGGACGGCCTGATCGAGCTGGTCGTCGAGCAAATCGACGACGACTACCTGCGCATCCGGATCCGCGACAATGGCATCGGCATCACCGCCTCCAAAGCCCGCAAGGCCGACCGGCCCAGCGACCACGTCTCCAAGGGCATGCAGATCACCCAGGACCGGCTCGCCCTTTTTGCCCGCATGAGTCAAAAGCGCTACAACCTGGAGTTTCGCGAGCTAAAAGGGGAAGATGGCACTGTCTCCGGGACCGAGGTGGAGATGATTCTGCCGCTGCGGGAAGATGATGCCTGGTCGCTGGATTAACCCGCGCAACAAATTGATTATCAACAAATAAAATCTATACTCCACCACGGATCGCGAGATGGGAGGCTAAACAAAGTAGGCTTATATTCGTTGGCAAAGAAGCGCATAGACGGGCGGAATGACTCCTACCCGGTCGCATTCCCAAGAGCTCTTTTCTCGCCATCCTTAGACCCGCTCAACCTATCTGACTTCTGGCTTCTCTCCTTTGACTTCTTCCCCCATGATTGGATATCGTTTTTCCCAGTTCGTCCCCGGCGCCGATGACCAAGCCCCTTTCGAGCGTCTCCTCAAAGTCTTCCTCGAATTGCTCAACTACACCTCCGGAGATGTGGGTGAAGCCCTCAACTGGATGAACCAGTTGGACCGGCAATACGGTCTGACGGACGACGAATATGGCATGGGGGACTTCATCGAAGACCTCAAGCGCAACGGCTACATACAGGAGGATGAGCCCGGCAGCGGCAGCTTTGGCCTGACGGGCAAGACGGAGCAAAGCATTCGGCAGCGGGCCCTGGAGGAAATTTTTGGCAAGCTCAAGCGTGGGGGCCGCGGCAACCACCGCACCGCCCATACCGGCAGCGGCGATGAGCCGCTGACGGAGCTCAAGCAGTTTGAGTTTGGCGATCCCGTGGAGTCGATCGCGATGACCGAGTCCTTTCGCAATGCGCAGATCAACCACGGCATCGACGAGTTTATGATGACCGAAGACGACCTCGCAGTGCGGGAAAAAGAGCACAAAACCACCGTGGCCACGGTGCTGATGATCGATATCTCGCACTCCATGATCCTGTATGGCGAAGACCGGATCACTCCCGCCAAAAAGGTGGCGATGGCGCTCTCCGAGCTAATCATGCGCAAATATCCCAAGGACACGCTTGACATCATCGTCTTTGGCAACGATGCCTGGCAGATTCAGGTCAAGGACTTGCCCTATCTGCAGGTAGGTCCTTACCACACCAATACCGTAGCCGGGCTGGAACTCGCCATGGACCTGCTGCGGCGGCGCAAGACCTCCAACAAGCAGATCTTTATGATCACCGATGGCAAGCCGACCTGTATTCGGGAGGGGGCTCGCTATTACAAAAACAGCTTCGGGCTGGACCGCAAAATCCTCAATAAGACCCTCAATCTCGCCGCCCAGTGCCGCCGCCTCAAGATTCCCATCACGACCTTCATGATCGCCCGGGACAATTGGCTGGTGGAGTTTGTCCGGGAATTTACCGAAGTGAATCAGGGGCGGGCCTTCTTCTCCAGCCTCGAAGGGCTGGGCGAGTTTGTTTTTGAGGACTTTGAACGCAACCGCCGCAAGCGGGTCCGCTGATCGAACAAAGCCTGGCCGAGGCCCCTTTTCCAAGGA
>RFHL01000683.1 GCA_003696875.1 Bacteroidota bacterium
CCAAGGCTTACTCGAGTTGGAGTCGGAAGAGGCGTTGCTAACAGGTCGAATCCGGCGACCAGGCGGCGGTCGTAAAAAAAAAAATTGAACAAGAGCCAGGATTGACCAAGGTATTTGCGGAGGTTGTCTCGGACTAACAAGGCGGTCTTCCTCAAGACGATAAGGTGAAGTGGGTAGGTTTACGCCCCACGCAGCTTCAGCAGCGGCTGGAAAAGCTTAACTATCAGGTGAGCTACTACCACATACATCAGCTACTGAATGCACAAGGGTACCGCCGTCGTGGATACCTGAAGCAAGCCTCGACCAAGCGTGTTTTTTAGCGCGATGAGCAGTTTGAGAAGATCGCCCGGCTCAAGCATCGCTTTCTGGATGAAGGCCTGCCGGTATTGAGCATAGACACCAAGCACAAGGAACTCATAGGCAACTTTTTCCGGCAGGGTAGTTACTACGACACCAGCTTCCGCAAGGTCAAAGACCACGATTTCCGCTCTGAAGCTGAGGCCATCATGGTTCCACACGGGATCTACGATCTGGGTGATAATCAAGGCTACCTGAGCTTGGGGAAGAGTAAAGATACTTCGGAATTTGTGTGTGACAATATCGAGGCTTGGTGGGAAAGCGACCTGCAATGGAAGTATCCCGAAGCCAACTGGGCTTTGATTCTATGTGATGGCGGGGGATCAAACAACTCCCGGAGCTACCTCGTCAAACAAGACTTTTATCGACTGGCCCAACGCCTGGAAATCAACCTGCTCATCGCCCATTATCCGGCCTACTGCTCCAAGTATAACCCGATCGAACACCGCTTCTTCTGTCATTTGCATCGAGCCTGGGAAGGGGCAGTCTTTCACAACCTCCAAATTCCCTTAACCCTGGCTCAAGAAACCTATACCCAAACAGGCCTTCAGGTCAAAGCCAGGCTCAACCTCAAAACCTACCAAACTCAAAGAACCGTTTGCCCGCAATTCAGGGAAAACCTTAACCAGTATGTCCATTTTGATCAAGATATTCCACAGTGGAATTATTACATGTCTCCTCAAAAGAGGGAGGTTATTTTTTGAGCGTTACTGAGGTCGCAACTAGCTGATTTTGAGAAAAGTATTTTTGCCTTTCTCTCCTTTCTCTAATTTTGAGCGTATGAAAAACACCCTCCTCCTCGGCTGCGGGCGCAGCGGTACCTCCATTTTCGGCGAGTTGTTTGCGACCATGCCGGACTATACCTACCGCAGCGAGCCGGATTTTGAGGCGCTGGCCGGGCTGAACCCGCCCTTTGCGGTCAAGGTGCCGCGCGAGAGCGCGGCCTATCCTCCCGATGCGGGCCTTTCCTTTCCCGTCTGGGCGCTGGAGGAGATGCTGCCGGCGCCGCGGCAGCTGTTTTGGATCGTGCGGCATCCGCTGGATGCCATTGCCTCGCTGCGGGTGGGCATCTCCCGCAATTGGGGCCATCATCCCCGCCCCGCCGGCTGGCGGGACTGGCTGGAGCGACCGCTGATTGAGCGCTGTGCCTACCACTGGCAGTACCTCAACACCGTGGGCTATGGGCAGGTCGCCCATCTGGTGGAGGTGGTGCATTTTGAGGACATGATCCGTGATCCCCAGGCATTTGCCGAAAAGATTTGCCGCCAGGTCGGCGGCGACCCGGCGGCGATGGCGCCGGCACTCGCCGGCTGGGCCGCCCGCGTGCAGGACCGCAATACACCGGCCTTCGTGGAGGCCGAAACTTCCCGCCCATACTCCACCCGCGACCACAAGGTGCGGGTGGGGCGCTGGCGGGAAAACCTCAGTGCGGAAGAAGTGCGGCAGGCGTTGCCCCTGATCCGGGATGCCGCTAGGGCCTTTGGCTACGCCTTGCCCCCAGACGGTTCAGGTGAATATTGACGCCCAGGGACACGGGCGTGGCCCGGAAACGGGGTATATCAGCGGGATAGGCCTGATTGGATTGGATGAGGTAGTTCAGGCCATAGCTGCTCTCCAGGCTTAGCCAGGGCGTGGCGTGCCAGGCGACGCCGATGCGGGCTTCGGAGCTCCAGGTTCGGGGCGACCCATCCGTAAAGCTGCTCGGCAGGTCACCACGCCAGAACCCATGCTGAAGATTTAGTTCCCCGAAAAAGGCCAGCCGAGGCAAGGGCGTGAGATAGTAGCGGGTAAAGGCCTCGGCGTAGAGGGGGTAACCGCGCCCGTCGGGGGCTACCCTGACCGAACTGCCGCCGCCGATGCCTGCCCCTGCGACCCAGCGGTCGCGTAAGAAATATCCCGCCCGCAAGCCACCGCTGGCGTGAAAGCCGGCAAGTTGAGCACCCGTGCGAGGGTCGCGGATGTTGCGGTATTGCATCCGGATATTGCTGAGACTAAGCATCAGGCTGCCCTGTCGGTAGGCCGCCGGGAGGGGGGAGTCAGATTGGGCCAGCACCGGGTAGGCCCACACCAGCGAGAGGAACATCATCAGGACTTGACCGATTCGGGCTTTCATGGAATGAGGGGATGAAGGAGTGAAGAGACAAATAGGGATGGTGGTGGTGCACAGATTGCCAGAGAGCCGCGGGGTTTCCTACGCCCAACTCTGGCTCCAGCCTCCAGGTAGGGAAAAACAAACGCCGGACCCCAAAGGCCCGGCGTCGCAGGCAGTATCGCAGCTGGAAAAAGTGGAGCTTTTTCCACCTACCCAGCAGGCTGGGTAATAAGGTAGAAGCAACTTCGGGGCAAACAGTTGCATGCCAGCATAGGCACTTATTTTTCTCACTATAAAATAATTCGGGAAGCGGTATGAAGCAGGTTAGCCGATCGGGTGAGTTAAAGCATTGGGATAAATGTAGTCACGGCTATATATTAGCCGGGCCAACCGGGTATTTATTGATAAACAACCGATACCATGCAAGTAGGTATATTAAAAGAAGCGGGAGATTCCCGTGTCGCGATGGTGCCGGCGACGGCCAAGAAGATGATCGCGGCCGGATACCAGCTGACGATAGAGACAGGGGCCGGCGAGGGTGCCTATTTCCCCGATGCGGCCTATGAAGAAGTAGGCTGTGCCATTGCGTCCCGGGGCGAGGTGCTCGCCCAGGCGGAGATGCTGATCGCCATCAGCGCGCCGCCCCTTCCGGAGCTGAAGACCCTCAAAGCCGGGACGGCCGTCCTGGCGATGTTCAATCCCCTGATCGACAAGGAGCTGGCCGCCGAGGTGGCCAAGCTGGAGATCTGGCCCTTCAGCCTGGACCGGGTGCCCCGGACGAGTATCGCCCAGTCGATGGACATCCTCTCCTCGCAGGCGTCGCTGGCCGGCTACAAGGCCGTCCTGGAAGCCGCCAACCGGCTGCCGAGCTATTTCCCCATGCTGATGACCGCCGCCGGGACCATCCCGCCGGCCAAGGTGCTCATCCTCGGGGCCGGCGTCGCCGGCCTGCAGGCCATCGCCACCGCCCGTCGCCTCGGGGCGACGGTGGAGGCCTTTGACGTGCGCTCGGCCGTGAAGGAAGAGGTACAGAGCCTCGGGGCCAAGTTTGTCGAGGTCGAAGGCGCCCTGGAAGATGCCGCGGCCGGCGGCTATGCCGTCGAGCAGTCCGAAGAGTACAAGCAGCGCCAAAAGGCGCTCATCCACGAACGGGCTGCCCGCGCCGATGTGATCATCACCACGGCCAACATCCCCGGCCGCAAGGCGCCCCTCCTGATCGAGGCCGCCACGGTCGAGGCCATGAAGCCCGGTAGCGTGATCGTTGACCTCGCCGCCGCCACCGGCGGCAACTGTGCCTTTACCCAAAACAACGAAGAGGTGACCCACCAGGGCGTGCGCATCCTCGGCAACTCCAACCTGCCGGGTGAAATGCCGCGTGACTCCAGCATCCTCTACAGCAACAACGTCCTCAGCTTTGTCAAGTACGTCTTCGCCAAAGGCAAAGACGGGGTCGATTTTGCCAACGAAATCGTGACGGGCACCTGGATCGGTGCCCCCCGGCCGCAACCCGCGGCCCAGGAATAATTTGTCCTCCCCTTGACGCTACCCAAAAGAAGCTTTCTCATGGATATGCTCATCACTTTTTTTTCGGAGAACCTCCTCATGATCTACGTGCTGCTCCTCGCCGTTTTCCTGGGGTTTGAGGTGATCTCCAAGGTGCCCACAGTCCTCCATACCCCTCTCATGTCCGGGGCCAACGCCATCAGTGGCGTGGTCATCATCGGGGCCATTCTCCTCATCCGGCAGGCCGAGAGCACCGACTACCTCGCCCTCACGCTGGGCTTTATCGGGATCATCCTCGGTATGATCAATGTGGTCGGTGGCCATGCCGTCACCAACCGCATGCTGGAGATGTTTAAAAAGAAGCCTGCTAAATAGAAGCGAGCAATGAGAGGCGAGAGGCGAGACGTACCCTGCCCCTGTCGGTACAAGGGTTCCCATAAATCGCTCGTCTATGGCCTCATAACCCAATAATCTCATGGAATTCAACCAAATACTGGAACAAATCGTCAATCTGGGGTACCTGGTGGGGGTGCTGCTCTTCATCATCGGGCTGCGCCAGCTATCGAGTCCCAGCACCGCGCGACGCGGTAACCTGATCGCCGCGGCCGGGATGGGCATCGCCATCCTCGTGACCCTGATTGTGCCCATGGACAAGGGCGCCGACAACTATATCCTGATTCTGGTGGCCCTGGCCATCGGGACCGCCATCGGCCTCATCGCCTCCAAGCGGGTGGCCATGACCGCCATGCCGCAGCTCGTCTCCCTCTTCAACGGCTTGGGTGGTGCCTGTGCCGTGGCCATTTCCGTGGTCGAGCTCAATGATTACCAGGCGGCTTTTGAAGCCAACGGCGCCGGGGCGATTGCCTCAGGCGTACACCTCACCACCTTGCTCGCCATGTTTGTAGGGGCGGTGGCGTTCACGGGCAGTCTCGTTGCCTATGGCAAACTGCAAGGGCTGATCGACGACCGCAAGGTGCGCATTCCCGCCCCGACCTATGTGAACCTCTTTTTGCTGGTCGTCATCATCGCCGGGATTGTCTTCAAGCTGGTGGCGCCGGTCAACCCCTTCTTCTGGGTGATGATTGTCATGGGCATTGCGCTGGTATACGGGATCACCTTTGTGATTCCCATCGGCGGGGCCGATATGCCGGTGGTCATTTCTTTGCTCAATGCCTTTACCGGGGTGGCGGCTGCCCTTGCCGGGATTGTGTACGGCAACCAGGTCATGCTGGTCGGTGGTATTCTGGTGGGCTCCTCCGGGACTATCCTCACCGTGCTGATGTGTGAGGCCATGAACCGCTCCCTGCTCAACGTGATCATTGGCGGCTTTGGCAGCACCGGTGCTGCCGCCGCTGGCAGCGGCGATCAGGTCGCCCGCGAGATCACCGTGAACGATGCCGCCATCCTGCTGCGCTACTCCAACTCGGTCATCATGGTCCCTGGCTACGGGATGGCCGTGGCCCAGGCCCAAAAGGTAGCCCACGAGTTGGAGGAAGTGTTGGAAGGTATGGGCGTTTCGGTCAAGTACGCCATCCACCCGGTAGCGGGCCGTATGCCCGGTCACATGAACGTCCTCCTCGCCGAAGCGGATGTGCCCTATCCCAAGCTCCTCGACCTCGATGATGCCAATCAGGCCCTCGCCGACACCGACGTCGTCATCGTCATCGGCGCCAATGACGTGGTGAACCCCGCTGCCCTCGATGATCCCAGTAGCTCCATTTATGGGATGCCCATCCTCGAGGTTCTCAAGGCTAAAAACACCATCGTGATGAAACGCTCGATGAATCCCGGCTACGCCGGTATCCAAAACCCGCTTTTCTTCAAGGAAAAGAACCGCATGCTCTTCGGCGACGCCAAGAAGACCCTGCAAGACCTCGTTGCCGAGGTCAAGTCGCTGGAATAGGACGGTAATGTTTGTTTTTCAGGTTGAAAAGGCTGCTCTATTTGGAGCAGCCTTTTTGGGTTGAAGGGGCAGCGCTGCCCTTTGGCCTCCCATTTTTTTTCGATATTTGGAACCATTCTCCCTGGCTTACTGGTTAGGACTACTCATGCTTTCCCCTATGCGCAAAATTTGGCTCCTCCTTCCCCTGATCCTTGTCGGGCTGTTGCTCGCCGCCGCCGGCGGCGGCTACACCTGGCTGCAACAGTCCAAGCCCCGCTATGAAGGCGAACAAGCCCTCCCCGGCCTCGCGGCCGATGTGGAGGTGCGCTTTGACCAGCATGGCATCCCGCACATCTATGCTGGCACGGAAGTCGACGCCTACCGGGCGCTCGGGTATGTGCAGGCACAGGACCGGCTTTTTCAGATGGAACTGCTGCGCCGCCTCGCGGCGGGGCGGCTTGCCGAGGTCCTGGGGCCGGACCTGCTTGAGGTGGACATCTTTTTCCGGACGCTGGGCATCCACGAACAATCGGTGCGACAGGCCAAGGCCCTGATGCAAGGTCCCGATACGCCCTGGCGGGAAGCGCTGCTGGCCTATCTGGACGGCGTCAATACCTTTA
>RFHL01000684.1 GCA_003696875.1 Bacteroidota bacterium
CCCAACACCCCCGTCCGGGTACAGATGCTGCGCCATCAGTTTGGCTTCGGGACCGCTTTCAATCCCCGCCGTATCGCCGGCAATTCCCAAAACGATCCCGCCTACACGCAGAGGCTCCTCAACCTGGATGGCGAGGGCCACGGCTTCAATCTGGTGGTGCCGGAAAATGCGCTCAAATGGCGAGCCTGGGAACAAGGCTGGGCCGGGAGCCAGACCGAGATTATCCATGCGCTGCAGTGGCTGAAGGACCGGCAAGTGGCGGTCCGAGGCCATGTCCTGCTCTGGCCCGGCTGGACCCGCATGCCCGATGACATCCAAACCAATAGCCAGAATCCCGGCTATATCGAAAACCGCATCGCCAACCACCTGGACGATATCCTCAATCGATCCGGGGTGCGATCAGCGGTCCGGGAGTGGGATGTGGTCAATGAAATCGCGCACGTGCGCGACCTGGAATACGCCCTGGCAGGCCAGGGTAACTATGTGAGTGGCCGGGAAATCTATGCCGAGGTCCTCAAATGGGCCAAACAGGAAGACCCTAATCTGGTCACCTACCTTAACGACTACGACATTCTGTCCAATGGATCGTTGCAGGGCGAATCCTATCTGCTATTCAAGGAATTTATCCAGGAAGCCATCGACGCCGGAGGCGCCGTCGATGGCATCGGCTTCCAGGCCCACATGGGCACCAAGTTGGTATCTCCGGATTCACTCTACGCCATCCTGGAGGACTGCCATCAGACCTTTGGCAAGCCCATCAAGATCACCGAGTATGACCTCCCCAAGGAGTTACCCGATGACAAAGAGGGGCAATACCTGCATGATTTTCTCACCCTGGTGTTTAGCCACCCAGCCATAGACGGCTTTTTGATGTGGGGCTTTTGGGACGGAGCCCACTGGAAGGAAAATGCCCCCCTCTACTACGAGGACTGGACCCCCAAGCCCGCGCATGCGGCCTTTGTGGATCTGGTCTTTGACCAGTGGTGGACCGACACCACCCTGACCACCGACTCGCTGGGGCAGATCGCCCTGCGCGGCTACAAAGGCACCTACCATATCGAGGCCACCGACCTGGACCTGCAGCGCCCCTTCCGGCTGTCCCAGGACACCAGCCTTACCCTGGCGCTGTACACCACCAGCCTGACGCCCGAGTCCACGGGCTTCCGGCTGTATCCACAGCCGGCCGGCGATTGGGCGACGGTGGACCTGCCGCAGTCCGGCCCCTGGACCTGGCGGCTCTCCGACAGCAGCGGGCGGCTGGTCCGCCAAGGCCAATCCCAAACGGAGGAAGCTCGCCTGTCCCTGACCGGGCTTCCGGCTGGCGTGTATCACTTGCAGATCCAGACGGGGGAAAAACACTACATGGGCAAACTGGTCCGGCAGTAGTGCCGCCACCAACCCCCCAAAAACCAGCCAGAAGGACCATCAGCAGCCTCTACAGATAGCCCCCCCACCCTGGCACGTAGCTGAAAGCGATCCCAGGGGATCATTTCGAACCCGCTCAGGAGCGTTTCCCGCTGCCGGACTGGCAGAGCCGGGTTATCTTGGCGGATGCCGGTCGCATCCACGCGAACCAGCGTCAGCGGACGTTCGGCCAGGACATAGAGCCGCGGCCAGGCCTGATACCGCAGGCCTGCCACCGCATCCAATTCAATAAGGACCGTGAGTTTTGGATAAGCGGAGAAAGACTATTCCCTAATCGACTGTTTATCAAGTGTTTGAATGTCATCCTGAGCCAGCCCGAAGGGCGTCAGTGAAGGTTCAAATAGGACACATGAGATGCTTCGCTTCGCTTCGCTCAGCATGACAATCATCGATTGGAGCCATTCAAAGCGATTTTTATTCAAAACTCACGTTAAAGACAAGCCAAACAAATAGGCCGAGACCAGAAGGTATCGTAGGAAAGGGTTTCTGCCAGGACATCAGGAGAAATTGCATTTGAAAAGGGAAAAGGGGGAGCTATCTGGTTTTCCATACAGAGGCTGCAACCGGGTTTTGGTACCGCTTTCAGCCCTGCCGAAGGGCTCCGGGCGCCAGCGCCCCCTTATTCAGGTATTGCTTTTCCGCGGTAGGTTGCGGAGATTTGAGGGTTTTATTCCTTCACACCGCCGCGGCATTCGCTCCGATTTCATCCGATGCCCGTCTCCCAGATCCCCACTATGCCTGCCAGCCCCCAGCCTTCCCTCACCTACCCTCGCGGCGACCGCTCTGCCGACTGGCATACTGGTCTGTACCGCGACCTGCTGCTTCCTCGCCTGATTGAGGAAAAAATGCTCATCCTGCTGCGGCAGGGCCGCATCAGCAAGTGGTTTAGCGGCATGGGACAGGAGGCTATCGCCGTCGGCGTCACCCGCGCGCTCACGCCCGCAGACTGGATCTTGCCCCTGCACCGCAACCTGGGCGTCTTCACCACCCGGCAGATGCCGCTGGAGCGGCTCATCGGCCAGTGGCTGGGCAAGGCCACTGGCTATACCCAGGGCCGCGACCGCTCCTTCCATTTTGGCAGCCTGGAGGACCGCGTGATCGGGATGATCTCCCACCTCGGGGCCATGCTGCCCGTGGCCGACGGCCTCGCCCTCGCTGCCCGCCTTGATGGCAAGCCCGACATCGCCGTCGCCTTTTCGGGCGACGGGGGCACCAGTGAGGGCGACTTTCACGAAGCCCTCAATGTCGCCTCGGTCTGGGACCTGCCCGTGCTCTTTGTGGTCGAAAACAACGGCTACGGCCTCTCCACCCCCACCCAGGAGCAGTTTCGCTGCGCCCAGCTCGCCGACCGGGCCCGCGGCTACGGCATGGAGGGCTACACCATCGACGGCAACAATGTGCTGGAGGTCTACGACACCGTACAGCGCCTCGCGGCGCAAATGCGCGAGGACGGTCGCCCTGTGCTGCTCGAATGCATGACCTTCCGCATGCGCGGGCATGAGGAGGCCAGCGGCACCAAGTACGTCCCCCAGGCGCTCTTCGACACCTGGGGCCAAAAGGACCCCGTCACCAACTACGAGGCCTGGCTGGAGGCCGAGGGCATCCTGGATGCCGCCGCCATCGAGGCCATCCGCAAGGAGCTCAAAAACAAAATCAACCAGGCGGTGGAAACCGCCTTTGCCGCCCCGGACATCACCCCCGAGGTCAGCAGGGAAGTGGCCTCCGTCTATGCTCCCATTGCGCCGCGGCGCAGCGCCGCCCCGGCCCCCGGGAGCCGGGAGCTCCGCTTTGTAGATGCCATCTCCGAAGGCCTGCGGCAAGGCATGGAAGCCCATCCCGATCTGGTCCTGATGGGACAGGACATTGCCGAGTACGGCGGCGTCTTCAAGATCACCCAGGGCTTTGTGGAGGCCTTTGGCAAGGGGCGGGTGCGCAACACCCCCATCTGCGAATCGGCCATCCTCGGGGCCGGCCTGGGCCTCTCTCTGGCCGGTCGCAAGGCCATGGTGGAGATGCAGTTTGCCGACTTCGTTTCCTGCGGCTTCAACCAGATCGTCAACAACCTCGCCAAGAACCACTACCGCTGGGGCCACGCCGCCGATGTGCTGGTGCGGATGCCCACCGGCGGGGGCATGGGGGCGGGGCCCTACCACTCGCAGAGCAACGAGAGCTGGTTTGCCCACGTACCCGGCCTCAAGGTTGTGTATCCCGCCACCCCCTATGACGCCAAGGGCCTGCTGGCCAGCGCCCTGGCCGACCCCAATCCGGTGCTCTTCTTTGAGCACAAGGGCCTGTACCGCTCCGTGAGCGGGGCGGTGCCGGAGGCCTACTATCACCTGCCTCTGGGGCAGGCGCGGGTGGTCCAGGCGGGCGAGGACCTGACCCTCGTCACCTACGGCCTGGGCGTGCACTGGGCCCAGGCGGTGCTGCCTGAGATCGACGGCAGCGTCGAGCTGATCGACCTGCGCACGCTGCTCCCCTGGGATCAGGAAACGGTCTTTGCCTCGGTGCGCAAGACCGGCAAGTGCCTGGTCCTGTACGAGGATACCCAAACCGGCGCCTTTGGCGCCGAAATCGCCGCCAGCGTGGCCGAGCACTGCTTCGAAGCCCTCGACGGCCCCGTGGGCCGGCTGGGGTCGCTGGATACGCCCGTCCCCTTCCACCCGAAACTGGAAGCAATTTTCCAGGCCAAATCCCGGCTGAAAGACACGCTCCAGGCACTTTTGGCGTATTAAGGGGGACAAGCACGTTTTTCTTGCCCCCCTTCCTGCTGGCCACTCCTCAATGTGGGCGCACCTGCCGGCCGCTCTTGCATTCCGGCACCCTTTTTCTGGAGGGCCAAGCGAAATCCCCAAAGTCCGGAACATTTC
>RFHL01000685.1 GCA_003696875.1 Bacteroidota bacterium
GAATATCAGTCGTCGATTTATTATCCCTACGCCCTCATGGGCTACCTTAATTTGTATGATTTTTCGCCTGACTCGGCCACCCGCGCCCTGGCGCGGGCACAGCTCGACTATTACCTGGCGACCTACGCTCTGAGCAGCCTGGATGGCGTGATCGCCGGCGCGCAGCGCCGGGGCTACCTGAGCTACGGTCCCCCCAAGGACATGGAAAAATACCTCTGGCTGTGGAGTGGGGCGGGCCCTTGGGCCCTGGACAGCAGTCAATTAGCCAGTAAGGTCATGTTGCATCCCTACAGTTCGGGCTACCGGCCCCATCCGCTGGTCTACCGCCTGCTGCGCAAGGAGGTACCGCTGCCCTACGAGGCGTACTTCACGTTTCCCAGCTATCACCTGGAGCGGGTGGCGGTGCACCCGGCCTATCTCTACATGTCGGAGCATTTTGCCCTGGGTAGTGTCCTGCCCGATCAGATTGACAACCCGGCCCAGCAGGTCTGCTGGTCGCTGGTCCTTCGGGATAGCCTGCGCCCCCGGCAGATGGGGGGCGGCCACCCGCGCTATCCCTACCCCTCGGGGCACAGTCCCTACACCCAGACGCTTCAGCAAGGGGGAACCCTGCTGCTGCTCACGGGTCAGCATACGCCATTGTCTCCGCCGGCCGATCTCCGGCCCGACCGTTTGAGCTGGTTTGAGGGGGTAGATTTGACCTTAAAGGCCACGGTGTGGCCCGAAGCGGGGGCTTCGGCCCGGGACTGGATCGACTTTCTGGAGCAGGCCCCCGGGCGGGCCGAGACCTGGTTTTATGTCCCCAAGGGCTATGACCGGCACCAAAGCCAAAATGGAACCCATTATCTGGCCTACGACGGGACCTATCTGGCTGTAGTTCCGGTGGGGCGGTATACCCGCCTGGACCTGCCCGCGCTGGATTCGCTGGCGCAGTGGCTGGGTCAGCAGAAATCGAGGCGTAGCCTAATGGATCATTACGAAATCTGGGTGACGGATGGCCCCTGGTCGGGCTTTGTGCTGGAGGCGGTCGAGGCCCATGAGTTTGATTCCTTTTCGGCCTTTATCACGGCCCATCAGATCCGGAGCCATACGGATCTGGGAGACTTGGGGGTGGGGCGCTTGCGACACCGCAGTCTGTCGGGCACCCGTCTGGATATGCAGTTTGCCGCGGATGCCTTTCGGCCCCGTTTCCGGATAAATGGGCGGCGGCTGGATTGGGACAAGCTGCTGGCAGGGGCAGCTATCCAAAGCCCTCTGCTTCAGCTGGGTGAAGGCAGGCTCCGCCTGACCGATGGGCAGGAGGTCTATGAAATCCAGTGGAATGATCAGGATGGCCCCACCTTTCTGGATAAATAAATGCTTCTATGCCCTGTTGGGGAAGGGGCAGGGCGTCCGACCCCGCTGGGGTCGTCGGAAACCTTGTCTATGGCTACAAAGGTGCGACCGCTACGCGGTCGGCGGCCCAGCGGCGGGGTATCGGATGTTCGCGCTCCCTCGTTCATGCCCAAAGGACGCTTCCCGAACCCCAGCGGGGTTCAACCTTTGTAGCACATGACGACAAGAGAAATCGACGCCGTAGGTGTCGGACCTCATCCCCTTCGAAAATGCGCCGCCGAATTCCAACCTTAGTTCGACCCCTCTGGGGCCGTGGGAAATCCTGGCCATGGCTACCAAGGTGCGACCGCTCTGCGGTCGGCCGCTGGGCTGCGGGCCATCGGATGTTCGTTCGCCCTGGTTCATGCCCAAAGGACGCTTCCCGAACCCCCTCGGGGTTCAACCTTTGTAGCACATGACGACAAGAGAAATCGACGCCGTAGGTGTCGGACCTCATCCCCCCCCCTTGCCTGGGTATTCCACGGACCTACCCGAAGACATTTTGTGAATGATCGCTGAATAGGCTCAGTCGTAGTTCATACGAGGAAGCTCGAAAGCCCCCCCTTTTAGCTGCTGCCCCGAATGACGAGGCTATTGGGCAACGAGATCAGGGAAGGAGGCGCGGCCTGCTCCCAGTCATCCTCTTCCTTTGGTCGATTCATTTGTTGGACCAAGACCTCTACCGCCCTTTCCCCCATCCCAAAAGCCGGTTGTCGCACAGAGGTAAGGGTCGGGGTCAGGTACTCGGCCATAGGCAAGTCCCCAAAACCCACGATGGCTACGTCATCGGGTACGCGGCGGCCCAGCGCCCGCAGGAGTTGCAGGACCTGATAGGCCGCGTAGTCGTTAAAGGCAAAAACGGCGTCGACCTCGCCGAGGGCTTTCCGCAGCCGGTCGGCTTCCTTGATTTCCGAGGCCTTGGTATCGACCGAGTCGAAGATCCATTCCGGATTAAGGGGGATGTCGTGCCGGGCAAGGGTTTCGCGATAGCCCATGAACCGATAAAAGCTGATGGACAAGGCTTCCGGTCCCTTGATGTGCATCACCCGCCTGCGCCCCCGGGCGATCAGGTGCTCCACTGCCAACTCGGCGCCCTGAAAGTCATCGGAGATGACGGAGGGGGCATCAAGGTCCTCAGTATTGCGGTCAAAGAAGACCAGGGGGACCTCCTCATCCAGGACTCGCTGCAGGTGAGAAAAGTCTTCTGTCTGGCTGGAATAACACACCAGGATGCCATCGACATGTGAGGCAAGCAAGCGGTCGATCTGGGTTTTTTCCTCGCTGTAGCGAGCGTGGGATAGGCAGGTAATGACCTGGTAGCCAGCTTGTTCGGCCGCCGACAGGATGCCGTCGATCACGGTGGCAAAAAAGATGTGGTCAATCTCGGAGATCAACAAGCCGATGGTGCCGGAGTTTCGCTTGACCAGCCCGACGGCAAAGGGATTGGGGCGATAGCCCGTCTGTCGGGCGGCCTCCCACACCCGTCGGGTGGTTTCCTGGCTGATCTGCGGATCGTGCCGCAGGGCCCTCGAAACCGTAGAGGCCGAGACCCCCAGCCGCTTGGCGAGGTCGGTGATGGTAGTGGATCGGCGGCTCATAGGAGTTGGTTGCGCGTGGAGGATCCCCGGATGATCAGCCGGGGCTTGAGGTCAATACAGGTATCGTTTCGGTCGCTGCCGTGGATGACTTCCAGCAGGAGGGCGGCGGCAAGCCGCCCCATTTCTTCGCTGCGCTGGTCGACAGTGCTCAGGGGGGGCGTCATATGCGGGGTAAAGGGCTCATTGGCGTAGCCCACCACGCCTACGGCTTCGGGAATGGGAATCCCCAGTTTCTGCAAGGCCAGGACCGCCCCGAGAGCCGAGTAGTCCCCCGCCGTAAAAATGGCGTCGGGCACTTCCCCCCCTTCCGCAAACCAGGCCTTGACCCGTTGCATACTGGTCTCCTCCGTCAGGGTGTCAAAACTCTGCCAGCCGGGCCTCACCTCCAGACCGTAGGCCTGCATGCCCTCCCGGTAGCCCTGATAGCGGTTTTGATAGATGTTGATTTCCAGCGGTCCCCCCAGAAAGGCGATCCGGCGGTACCCTTGCGCATAAAGATGATCTATGATCTCGCGACTCGTCTCGCTGTCGGCATTGATGACCCGGGGCGATTGGAAGCCGGGTATAATCCGGTCGAATTGGACCACCGGTATCTGCGCGTCCCGGAGGGTATCAAGGTGGGCATGGGTACGGGTTTCCCGGGAAATGGAGATCAAAACGCCGTCTACCCGGTTGGCCAGCAGACCCTGCAGGTTTTTTTCCTCCCGGTCAAAGCGCTCAATCGATTGGCAGATCAGCAACTGATAGCCGGCGCCATAGGTGACCTGCTCAATGCCGGAAATGACCTCCGCGAAGAAGTTCCGGTTGATTCGCGGGGTCACCACGCCGATGGCGTGGGCTTTGCCCCGCCGCAGGCTGGAAGCCAGCTGGTTAGGCTGGTAGTTCAGCCTGCGGGCTTCTTCCCAGACGAGTTGCCGGGTTTGCTCCTTGACATTGGGATGGTTGCGCAAGGCA
>RFHL01000686.1 GCA_003696875.1 Bacteroidota bacterium
CCACCGAGCTGATCCCGATGATGCTGCCGGCCTTGCGGGCGGCGAGGGCCGCTGCGGCATGATGGAGGATGGAGGCGGCTCCGGTAAAGTTTACCGCGAGCATCTCGGTGGCCTTTTGCCAATCGGCCTCGGCCTCCTCCTGCGCATGCATCAGCCCAAATACACAGATCACGATGCCTGGCTGCGGGCTGAGGCCCGCGTAGAAATCGGCATGGTTGTCGACGGCCAGTGCATCAAAGGCCCAGGTGCTCACGGGCACCTGATACCGGAGTTCCAGGTCGCTTTTATCGTCGGCCAGGCGCTCGGGGCGCCGCGCGGCGAGCAGCAGCTCATGCCCGGCCCGGCCAAATACATGCGCCAGCGCCCGGCCGATGGCCGAGTGTGCGCCTAGGATGAGTACGGGTTCAGGCATGGGATTCGGGTGCGGTGGGAGGGGCAAGGCGTTGCCCCCAATATTCGATTTGCCAGACAAGCACGGCCCCCAACACGATCATGAGCAAGGCTACCCAGGTCGTACGGCTGCTCAGGTCTGGCATCAGCCATTCGTAGCCACTGATGACAGGCTTGCCTTTGCGCAGCAGCAGTTCTCCGGCTTCGTCCATCAGGAAAAGCTCATTCTTCCAAGGCCAGATGATGCTGAGAGAACCCAGTATAAAGCCCGTCATAAGGGCAATGGTAATATCCCGATAGTGCTTAAAGACCCAGGAGAGCACCCGGGCAAAAACCACCAGCCCCAGCACGGCGCCTAGAGCGACGGGAAGCAGAATCCCCAAATTGAGGTGCGAGACGGCATCGAGCATGATCAGCTTGTAGTTGCCCATGATGATGAGCACAAAGGAGCCCGAAAGCCCCGGCAGGATCATGCTGCACATGGCCGCGACGCCACAGACCAGCAAATACCAAAGGCTCTCGTTTTCGGAGGCGGGGGTAAGCAGGGCAATGCTCGCGGCGGCCCCCAGGCCAACGATGAGCGCGACGATGACCCCGGGGCTCCAGCGACCGATGGTGCGGCCTACCTGCCAGACCGAGATCAGGATCAGGCCAAAGAAGAACGCCATCAGCCAGGTGCCGTAGGCGGGATTCTCATTCTCCAGCAAGGCCTTGAAGAGCTTGGCCAAAGAAAAAATACTGACGCCGACGCCAGCAAAAAGCACTATGAGAAAGGTCCCGTTGACGTGCGCCCAAAACTCCCGTATCCGGAAACGCAGCAGCAGCCGGATCGCGGCCAGATCAAACGACTTGATGGAATCGATCAACTCCTCAAAGATCCCTGTGATCAAGGCGATGGTGCCACCGGAAACCCCCGGGACCACATTGGCGGCCCCCATGGCCATGCCTTTCAGAAAGAGAAGAAGGTGGGTTCTGTTCATGTGGGCAAAACTAGCAAAAAAAGGCTGTGGGTGCAGCCTTTGGCCCGGCCAATAGCGAGAAATCCGGACCCAGCTGCCGGAGAAGAAAAACCCCCAGACGGCAGGGCCTTCCGGGGGTGGTAGATGAGGATCGGGCGGGATCAGACCGTCATGATCTGGGCTTCCTTCTCCGATAGAATATCGTCTACTTGCTTCGTGTAGGTGTCGGTATGCTCTTGCACCTTCGCTTCTCCCTGCTTGATCATATCCTCGGACAGGTTTTCCTCCTTTTGCAGCTTCTTGAGCTCGTTGTTGCTGTCCTTGCGTACCTGCCGGATCGCTACCTTGGCGTGCTCGCCCAGGGCCTTGGCCTGCTTGACGAGGTCTTTGCGTCGCTCCTCGGTAAGGCTGGGGACGGGCACACGGACGGCGTCGCCGTCGCTGCCAGGATTGAAGCCAAGGTTGGCATCCCGGATGGCCTTTTCAATTTTAGGGATCATGTTCTTTTCCCAGGGCGAAATGGTGATGGTCCGGGCATCCGTGGCGGAGACATTGGCTACCTGGTTCAGAGGCGTCTCCGAACCGTAATAGTCTACCTTGACCCCGTCCAGCATATCCGGGCTCGCCTTGCCCGCCCGGATCTTCTGTAGCTCCAGGATCAGATGCTTGACGGACTTGTTCATATGGTCTCCGGCTTGGTCGACGACCATTTTGATTAATTCATCCATAATTGAGAGAAGTCAGAAGTCTGAGAAGAGAAGTCAGAAAAGACAGAAAGGGACTCAGGAATCAGCACGAGGCCCCAAATCAAAAATAGCCCTTGAATTTAGGACTTGGGGGCCAAGTTTCCAATCCTATGAAGCCGTGAGTTTCTGGCGCACGACCTCGTTTACCTCCTTGGGGTCGGCCTTGCCCCGAAACTGGCGCATGAGCTGCCCGACAAAAAAGCCGTGTAGCTGCTTCTTCCCTGCCCGAAAGCGGGCGACCTCGTCCGGATGGGCGGCCATGAGGGCCGCCATCGCACTGGCCAGTTCGCCGGCCTGGGACTCCATCATCACCTCCAGACGCTGGGCCAGCGCCTGCGGCGCTGTTTCCGGTGCCGCGATCAGAGCCGGAAACACCTGCTCCCGGGCGGCAGGCAGGCTCACCTGCCCCTCCTCTACCAGCGCCATGAGCGCTGCGATTGCCTGGGGGGGCACCGGAAAATCCGCGATCTCAATGCCCTCGGCATTGAGATAGGTCCGGACCGGTCCTAGCAGCCAGTTGGCGGCAGTTTTGGGGTCGCCACTCTGCCGCTGCAGCGCCTCAAAATAATCCGAGAACGCGCGCTGCTCGATGAGGGTAAAGGACTCATTGACCGGAATGCCCGCCGCCACATAACGCTGAAAACGGGCCTGTGGGAGTTCGGGCAGGCTCGCCGCCAGATCATGAAGCAAATCCTCTGACAGGTCCAGCGGCAACAGGTCTGGCTCAGGGAAATACCGGTAGTCGGCCGCCATCTCCTTGCCCCGCATGGGCAAGGTCTGCTGGCTTACCGGATCCCAGGTGCGGGTCTCCTGCACGATGGTTCCCCCCGACTCGACCGTGCGGACCTGCCGGGCGATCTCGTGCTCTATGGCCCGCATCAGATGGGTGATGGAGTTGAGGTTCTTGATCTCTACCCGCGTGCCGTAGGCCTCAGCGCCGACCGGCATGATGGACACATTGGCATCGCAGCGCAGGTTGCCCTGCTCCATGTTGGCATCCGAAACGCCGATGTAGCGCACCAGGCGCCGCATCTCGGCCAGGAGGGCCCCGGCCTCCTCGGCGCTGCGCAGGTCAGGCCGGGTGACGACCTCGGCCAGACCGGTCCCGGCCCGGTTCAGGTCGATGAGGCTCTCCTCGGGATCCAGATCGTGAATCGATTTGCCCGCATCCTCTTCCAGGTGAATGCGCTCCAGGCTGACCCGTTTGAGGCTGCCATCACTCTGCAGGACCTCGACCTGCCCCTCGTAGCAAATCGGGCGCTGATCCTGAGAAAGTTGGTACCCTTTGGGAAGATCCGGGTAGAAATAGTTTTTGCGGGCAAAATAGCCCTGGCGGTCAATCTGGCAATGGGTGGCCAGGCCCAGCTTGACCACCTGCTCTATGCAGGCCTGATTCAGGCTGGGCAAGGCCCCGGGATGGGCCAGTGAGATCGGGGACACATAGGTATTGGGCTCGCCGCCAAAGGCAAATGCTTCCGTAGCGAAGACCTTGCTGCGGGTGCTGAGCTGAACGTGGATCTCCAGCCCGATGACGGGCTGGTAGGCGGATGTCTGCGGATCGTCCATAGGCAGAAGCTTGGGGAGCAAGGCAAAGATAAAAAACCATGAAACAAAAACTGCCCTCCCGAGGGGGGAGGGCAGATCGCATGTTCTGTATGGGCACCTCAATCGAGGTGCAACCATTCTTTTTTGGCCATGAGCTGGTCCTCGGTCTCTTCGTGATCCGGGTCGGGCACACAGCAGTCCACGGGGCAGACCGCGGCACATTGAGGCTCTTCGTGAAAGCCCGTGCACTCGGTGCACTTATGATGCGTGATGTAGTACACCTCGTCGGAAACCGGATCTTGTTCTTCGTCGGCATCGATGGTGTTGCCATCGGCGGTCGTCACCAATCCGGTGAGGCCGGTTCCATCGGAGAAGCGCCAGGCCACGCCCGGCTCATAAATGGCCGTATTGGGACATTCGGGTTCGCAGGCACCACAGTTGATGCACTCGTCAGTAATCATGATGGCCATAGCAGGATGTATTTATGGGTTGGGAATTTTAATCTCAGAGCGCAAAATTAGGGCCCTTGTCCGTCTAAACAAAGTCCCCCAGGGATTGTTTCTGACAGGCCCGGTTTCGGGCTCCTGAATTTTTGGCATATCTTTATCTCCCGATGATTGATCTCCCGATGAGCCCTAGGGAATACCGACAGCGATTGCTCGACAGCCTGCCGGGTCTGGCCCGCCGCCTGCAAGCAGTCCCGGCAGCGGTGGTGGCGGCAGCCGTCGCTGCCAACCCCTGGTTCACGCCTCACTATATTGAGGAAAGCCTGCGGGCTCTACGCCCCTGGCTTGATCCCCAGACAGTGAGGGATTTTCTGGAGGCATATCCCGACAGGGACGGACCGCCCAAACCGATAAGCATCGTCGCGGCAGGCAACCTGCCGCTCGTAGGCTTTCACGATGTGCTCATGACCTTACTTGCCCGCCACCGCGCCGTGGTAAAATATTCCCATCAGGATCGGGTCCTCATGGACTGGGTGCGGGATTGCTGGCTGGCAGAGGCCCCCTTTTTGGCAGATTTCTTTCATCCGGTTTCACAGGTGAAAGATCCTGACTATCTTATTGCCACAGGCAGCAATCATACTGCTCGCCACCTGCGCCAATTGTACCAGGGCATTCCCGTTTTGATCCGGCACAATCGGTTCTCTGTCGCTCTTTTAACCGCCGATATGTCTGAGCAAGCATGTGACGGCCTTTGGCGGGATGTCTTGCTTTACAACGGCCTGGGCTGCCGCAATGTGAGCAATCTTTTGCTCTTGCCCGGCGCCTCCCTCGACCCCTGGCTGTCCCGGCAGTCAGCCTATCCGACCGAGTGGATAAACCCGCACTATCTGGAACGGGTTTTGCTACAAAGGGCTCGGATTCGTACCTTGAAGAAACCGGGAATTGAAACAGCTTGGGTGATGCTATCACCCGCCGCGACTTTTCAGTATGCTTCCATGGGGATGGTGTACTGGGTGCAGGTTCAGGGTGAAGCAGAAGCGCAAGTGCTGCTCTCTGCCCATCAGGAACACATTCAGTGCGTAGTAGGCCGGGATATGCCCTATGGGCAGACCCAAATGCCTGCCTTGGCCGACTTTGCCGATGGGGTAGACACCATGGCTTGGCTATGCAAGATTTGACTCACTCGTGTAGTGAAACCATTCACTCGCTCATGTCAGCTTGCCACCCATCTGCACTAGGGATAATGAAAATATCCAGCTTTCTTTATTCCGACGAAACAAGCATTCCCGTTCTTTCTTCAAAGGTAGATCGCACGACTTTTGCTACCTGAACGCAAGCTGTGTTATGGACCTATAGCAACCGAAGATCATGATTTCCCCGAAAGCCCCCCATTTTTTGCGCCCGACCGCTCTGTGGCTGTGTCTCTTGCTGGCTTATGGCAGCGCGACGGCCCAGTCTGCCAACTGGGATGCCCATCTCTATTACGGGATCCCTGAAGCAGACAAGCAGTCCGCCTTCCTCGAAGAGTTTGAAAACAATCAGCAAGGCTGGGACCTCGGCAATGCTTCCCTCAACGAACGGATTGAGCGGGGGTATTATTACCTGGGCAACCTCACCAGCCACGCTTATCCCAAGTATCGGGAGGTCAATATCGATCTCAAAGGCGACTACGAAGTCGAGGCCCGCATGCGCATCGTCAAAGGCGCGCGGCAGCCTGCCTCGGGTTTGGTGTTCGGGCATGATGTAAGTGGAAACGAATATAGCTTCCTGTTCAACGGGAAAGGATTGTTCTCAATTACGAAGCGTTTTCGGGGCCGGGACTACGCTCTGGTGGACTGGACTCCTTATGAGGGGCTGTCGAGCCGCGCTTTCAACACCCTTACCGTGCGCGCGGTCGGGGGACAGTGGTATTTCTTCATCAATGAAAAAGTGGTCCATGAGTCGCCTGCGCATCAGCTTTTTGGCCAGGGCTTTGGCTTTGTGATCGGGGGATACAAAGCGGTAGAAGTGGATTACCTCCGCGTCTCGGCGCTGGAAGTGATCGACCGGGAAGGCCCGGAAATCACCATCCTGGAACCTGCCCTGCCTTTGAGCCGCTATCTCAAGCTCGCCGATCGCCGTCAGATCATCAGCGGTAAGGTACATGACCCTTCCGGCATTCAGACCGTCACCATCAACGGACAGTCCATTACGGTCTCCCGGGATGGCATCTTCTCGGCCTCACTCCGCCTGCCCGACGGGCGTACCGACATCACGGTCGTGGCCATTGATGCCCAAGACAATTTCTCCCAGGAAGGCTTTGTCCTGGACTATCAAGAACCTGCGGTGGAACCCGTGGCGACCTTGCCCACTCCGGTGCATACTCCCTTCGTACCTCAGGCGACGCCTCCGGGACGCAATTACCTCCTCATCATCGGTGTCAACGAATACGTGAACTGGAGCCGCCTGCACAATGCCGTCAAGGATTGCAAGGACCTCGCCACCACCCTCACTACGTATTACAAGTTCGAGCCGGAAAACGTCATCACCCTCTTCAACGAGGATGCTACGCGCGAAAACATCCTGGAAACGCTGGAAAGCCTGCAGGACCGCATTCAGCCCCATGACAACCTGCTGATCTACTACGCTGGCCACGGCTACTACGATCAGGAAGCTGACCTCGGCTATTGGGTCCCGGTCAATGCCCGGCTGAACAAGATTCCGGACTTCATCCGCAACTCGACCATTCACGACTACCTGCGCACCATCCGCAGCAAGAATACCTTCCTGATTGCAGATGCCTGTTATGCCGGTTCTCTCTTCTCCGTTTCCCGGGGTAATCTCAACGAAAATGCCACCTCCCGTTGGGCCTTCACCTCCGGCAACATTGAGAAAGTATGGGATGGACAGCCTGGGCAAAACAGCCCCTTCGCCCGCTATCTGCTGCGCGTGCTGCGCAACAATACCAGTTCCCGCCTCTACGCCAATGACCTGATCGACATGGTCGGGGATCTGGTTCAGAGCAATACTGGGCAGTCGCCCAAGGGCAGCCCGCTGCGCCAGGTAGGCGACGAGGGAGGAATCTTTGTCTTTGAGCGCCGTCAGTAATCCTGGTCATTTCTTCAAGACCAAAGGCCGGCTTCCTTTATGGAATCCGGCCTTTTCCTTTGTCCTTAAGACGTAGGTGCGAAAGTGACGAAGGGATTGTATATTGAAAGACGCCACGTTTCAGCCTTTTTGCCTCCCTGCTATGCCGCTGCCCAAGCCTGCAGACATACAGCCCTTGTCCGACGAGGACCTGGTTGCCGCTTATCAGGAGAGCGGGGATCCGGCCGCAGTGGGCGCCCTTTTTGAGCGGTACACCCACATCGTCTTTCTGATCTCGATGAAGTACCTCAAGGACGAAATCGAGAGCGAAGACATGGTCATGGGCATTTTCGAGAAACTGCTGACCGACCTGCGCCGATACGAGATCCGGAGCTTTCGATACTGGCTGCACACGGTGGTCAAGAACCAATGCCTGATCCACCTGGATCAGCAAAAGCGCCTGCGCAACAAAGCCAGCGACTACGAGGCCTACACGCAGGCGGCCGATGAGCGACAGGACCTGAATCACCTCTTTGGGGAAGTAGACGACCACGAAGCCTTGCTGCAGCGGATGGAAGCAGCGCTGACCGAACTTAAGCCTAAACAGCGGCGTTGCCTCGAATTGTTCTACCTTCAGCAAATGAGCTATCAAGAGGTCTCAGATGCGACCGGTTTCTCTCTCAAAGAAGTCAAAAGCTATATCCAGAACGGCAAGCGCAACCTGCGTATACGTCTGGAAAACCAACCCTCAGAACCCACATCCTAACCATAGATGGCTGACAAATATCCCATAGGCCCTGCGCCCATCCCCTCTCTGGAGCAGCTGCGTCAGTACCTTGATGGCAGCCTGGATGCGGAGACACGGGCGCGCCTGGAGGCCGGCCTGAATGAGGACCCTCTCCTTGCCGACGCCCTGGAGGGGCTACAAGCGCTCCCCGACGCGGGCGCTGCCGAGCAGCGCATCGGTCGGCTGCGGGCCCAGACCCGCCAGCGGCTGGCCAGCCTGGAGCCGCCAGAGCGGCCCCAGCGCAATAGCCGGCGCCAGTCCCGCGTCAAGCCCAAACTCCATCTGAACATGGCGATGGCCATCGCGGCCGGGCTCGCCCTGCTCCTGACCAGTGCCTATCTGTTCTACCAACTGCGACGGCCTGAGACCAGCGCCCCGGCCCTGACGACCATGACCGCCCCTACGGCGAGCGACCAGCTCGCCATGAACCAGGAGTCCGTTCTGCAAGACGAGACTGCACCCTTGCCGGAGGCCAATTCCCAAGTCCCTCCACCCCAAGCCGAAAGCCTTTCCTCCCGGTCGGAGGTCACACCTCCTGTGCCCCCTTCTCCCGAACCGGAGCCAGAGAATCGCCCGGAGCCTACCCCTAGCCCGTCAAACAGTGGCCTGCTGGCCACAGAGATCGCTGCGGAAGAAACGACCGCTGAGGCCACTGACCTCCCGGAAGATTTGGAGGTCAACCTGCCCGAAGTAGAACCCGCTCCAGTCCAACCATCAGCCCCTTCCGTAGTGCTCAGTGCAGAGACCGAGCCTGTAG
>RFHL01000687.1 GCA_003696875.1 Bacteroidota bacterium
CGGGTCATGTGATCCTTCAGCCCGAAATCGCGACACTCCCGCACCGCCCGTGACGAGCCCACGCAGCCTCTGCAGCCGTTGTCCTTCAATCGCCGGGTGCATTATGATAAAGTCTGTTCATCGTTGACAACACGCATGGGGAGCGCCATGGCGAGCTACGATGCCGCGGTCAAGGTCATCTTGACCCATTGCCGGGAAGCCGCGCTGGAATATTTCCTGGACCTGCAGGTGGTGGAATCGGAAATCCTGGAACTTCCGCAGGAAACGGCGACGCTGCGGCGGAGCGATTTTCCTGTGAGGGTCCGAACGGAAGACGGTCGGGTTTTTGTGGTCTTGTTGGAGGTTCAGAGCCGCTGGGAGCGGGATCTGCCCCTTCGGCTTCTGGAATACGATGTGCGGTATCGTCTCAAAACGGGCCTGTCGGTGCTTCCGGCCGTTTTGTTGCTCACGCCCAGCGGGGCGGTGGTGGAAAGGTTCGAAGACGGCGGGCTGCGCTACGCGTTTCGGGTCCTTTCCCTTGCGGCCATGGATGCCAGGGAGGTCTTGAGGACCGGCAATCCCTGCCTCTACCCCTTCATTCCGCTGATGAAAGGGGGCGTCGAGATCTTTGATGAGGCCGAGCGGGCGCTTGCGGACCGTCTCCCGGCCGGGCGCGACCGGGCGGACCTTCTCACCGGCATGGCCCTTTTATCCGGCTTAATATCGAAGGAGCTTCCCAAAAAGCTCCTGAATCGACGGAGGGAACTCATGATGGAATCGGCGGCCTACGAGATGATCAAAAGGGAGGGCTATGAAGAGGGCCTGCAGCGGGGCCTGGAGCGGGGCATTCAGCAGGGCATTGAGCAGGGGATGCAGCAGGGGATGCTGGAGGAAGCGCGGGAGATGGTTTTGGAGGCTCTGGCGGAACGCTTCGGTGTCATCCCCGATGATCTAGAGAAGCGCATCCTGGCCATGGATTCACGCCGGCAGCTCAAGGAATTGCTCCGGCAGGCCCTGCGCGTTCAGAGCCTCGAGGATTTTCAAGAAATCTTGACCTGATCAGGGATTGTGCGGGGTCTACCGAATCTAACGGGTAGGGACGCCCTTGCCCAAAATCCTCCGCGTTGCCCTACGGTGGCCTACGTTCACGGCTCGACGGCCCCCCCCTCAACCCTAGCAACGCCAAGCACCTCACCCCTTTTCCAGGCGCCACCCTTATTGTGCAAAGTCTCCCATGCGAGGCCGCTTTTGTCCGCGCGCCTCTCGCGCGGGCAAAAAAAAGCCCCACCTCCGTGTCCTCTGTGCCTCTGTGGTTTTTCCCCCTTTGGCCCCTTCCGCGAGCGTAGATAGCGACCCCCAACTTGGCTGCAATAGTGACCTCCGTTCTCAGCTCAGC
>RFHL01000688.1 GCA_003696875.1 Bacteroidota bacterium
CAACCTGCCGGATGCGGGGAACTTGGGCGGCCCAGCCGCCCGCAATTGATTACGCACCGGCGCAGGTTGCAGCGGCGCCTGGGCCAGCGCATCAGCAGGTGCAACCTGCCGGATGCGGGGAACTTGGGCGGCCCAGCGGCCCACAACTGATTACGCACCGGCGCAGGTTGCAGCGGCGCCGGTGTCAGCGCATCGGCAGGTGCAACCTGCCGGATGCGGGGGGCTTTTCACGGCGCAGGCGCATGGCCCGCGGGTTGTTTCCTTGGCAAGAGGCGGTAGGAAGGGTTCACCCGAAGGCATCACCCCCCAAACAGGCTCTGCACCTTCATGGCGACGGCCATGTCGCCGTCGATGGTGAGCTTGCCGCCCATCAGGGCGGCCATGGGGTCGAGCTTGCCGCGTAACAAGTCCACAAAGTCGCCTTCGGCGAGGCTGAGGGTGCAGTCGGCCGGGCCGTCCTGCGCCTGTAGGGCGTTGGCATCGCCGGTGCCGTCGATCAGGAGGCTGCGGGTGCCCAGGGCCAGCTTGAGGCGGCTGCCGAGGCGCGGGGCAGCGGCGACTTTTTCCGTGAGCCGGGGCAGCAGGGCGTCGAGGTCCGTAGCAGGCGCGGCGGGCGCAGTGCCAGCCGATTGGTACTGCTGGTCGTCGATGACCATCTTGGCGATGATCTCGCGCATGATCTCCGAGGTGCCCCCCCCGATGGTGCCGATGCGACTGTCGCGGAACATGCGAGCGATTTTGTATTCCTCCATATACCCATAGCCGCCAAAGCACTGCAGGCATTGGTACATCACCTTGTCGGCCAGCTCGGTGGCGAGCAGCTTAGCCATGGAGCTCTCCTTGACGGCGTAGTGGCCGTCGTTGTGCATACGGGCGCAGTGCCGCACAAACTGCTTGACCGACTCGACCTCAGCGGCGAGCTGGGCTATGCGGTGGCGCAGCACCTGAAACTTGCTGATCGGCCGCCCAAAGGCTTTTCGCTGGCCCATGTACTCAAGGGTATAGGCCAGGGCCGATTCGCAGCCGGCATAGGCCCCGATGGCACCCACGAGCCGCTCCAGCTGCAGGCCCCCCATCAGATAATAAAAGCCCTGGCCCTCTTCGCCGACGAGGTTCTCAGCCGGCACCCGCACCCCATCGAAGCTCAACTCGGCGGTGTCGGAGGCATGCCAACCCAGCTTGCGCAGCTTGGTGGCCGATACCCCCTCGGCCTGCCGGTCGATGACCAGCAGGGAGATGCCGCCGATCCCGGCGGCGGGGTCGGTCTTGACCACCGTGACGATCAGATCCCCATAGACCGCATTGGTGATGAAGGTCTTGGCCCCATCGACCACGTAGACGTCGCCCTCGCGACGGGCAGTGGTCTGGATGTTGGCCACATCCGAGCCGGCCCCCGGCTCACTGATGCCGATGGCGCTGATCAGCTCGCCCGAGACGATGCCGGGCAGGTATTTTGCCTTGAGCGACTCTGAGCCATGCTTCAGGAGATAGGGGGCGGACATGTACTGTACCACCATCTGATTGATGGCAAAGCCCCCGGAAAAGCATTTGGAGATTTCTTCTACAAAAACCACATCAAAGAAGAAATCCAGCTCACTCCCGCCGTAGGCGGCGGGATAGCCCAAGCCCAGGAAACCCTGGGCGCCCATCTTTTGCCAGACCTCCGGAGGGATCCGCTGGGCTTCTTCCCAGCTGTCGATGTTGGGCATAACCTCCCGATCGAGAAAAGCCCGCAGGCTCTCGCGGAAAAGATTGTGTTCTTCGGTAAAGTAGTAGGCGTCCATGTTTTTTCGTTATGCGTTATGCGTTGTGCGTTACAAACTGAATAACTTCTGACTTCTGTTGAACCCTTCCGCGCAGCCCCGTTTACCTTCAAAGGGAAACAACCCGCAGACCTCTTTCTCTCCTCTGGCTTCTGACTTCTGGCTTCTCAAAACCCCATTTCTCGGGCTGCAAACCAGATCAGCCAGCGCTGGGGCAGGCGGGAGACGAAGCGGTGGAGCAGCTGCAAGCCGCGATGGGGAATGACCACCGAGCGCCCGCGGTCGAGGGCGCGCAGGGTATCGCGGGCGACGGTCTCGGGGCTTACGCGCATCCAGCTGTTGAAGAGGGGCGAATCCTCCATGCTTGCCCGGCGGGCAAAGCCGGTCCGCACGGGGGTGGGACAGACCGTGAGGACCCGCACGGGGCTCTGGCGGCGGCGGAGTTCGTAGTCGATGGCCAGGCTAAACTGCATGACGAAGGCTTTGGAGGCGGCATAAGTGGCGAGGCCGGGCGTGGGGGCATAGGCCGAAATGGAGGCGAGGTTGATGATCCTTCCCGCTCCGCGGATGAGCATGTCCCGCAGGAAATAGCGGGTCAGGCTGTAAAGCGTCTGCACATGCAGGCGTAGCATGGCGAGCTCATGCTCGGGATCGGTCTCGTCGATGAAGCCGCTGCTGCCAAAGCCGGCATTGTTGATGAGGAGGTCTACCGGAAAGCCGAGGTCGCGGGTCCAGAGGTGGACCTCCTGCGCCGCGCCTGCGGCGCTGAGGTCGCAGGCGTAGGTATGGACTTCGAGTTGCGGAAAGGCGACCTGCAGGTCGGCGCGGGCGGCTTCGAGCTCGGCGGCTTCGAGGGCGACCCAGAGTAGTCGGTGTCCCCGCGCCGCAAGGGCGCGGGAGAGGGCCAGACCGATGCCGCTGGAACCGCCGGTGATGAGGGTGGTGGGCATAAAACGAATCAGCAGGCTACCCAATTGGCAGCCATTTAGCCCATCAAGATACAGGATGCACAGGAAAAAACCGCCGGAGATACGGCTCCTTCATCGTCAAAAATGCCTCAATCGCCCCTCAATGGGCACTTCCTTCGTATATTTGCTGGAAACGTGCCTGCTTTTCCCCAACCTCCGCTGGCACACCCAACCCAAAAAACCCCTAGGCAGGAGCATTTTCCTCGTATATTCAACCATATGAACTACCAAGCCTATCTCACCCTGGACCCACAGGTGCGTTTCGGGAGGCCCTGTATCGTGGGTACCCGAATCTCTGTCTATGATATTCTGGGATGGATGGCCCAGGGAATGAGCATACAAGACATCCAGGCTGATTTCCCGGAACTGGAAGAAGTCCATATCCGAGCCTGCCTCGCCTATGCCGCCGACAGAGAACGGCGCATGAAGATTGCTTCCTGATGCTCCTTATTCGACCAAAATATTTCTTACCGCATTCTGCCGCTGTTGGAAAATGATTTTCCCGGAAGCTTGCATGTGAGCAGATGTGGCCTTCCGATACCGGCCAAGGACCAGGAAATTTGGGATTTCGCCGCCAGGCAGGGGCTGGTTGTGGTTACTTTTGATGAAGATTTCAGAGATCTACAGGCTGTAAGAGGTAGCCCGCCCAAAATTATCTGGTTACCTATGGGAAATCTTCCCTCCCGGCAACTAGCGGAAAAATTTCTTGCCGTCCGAGATTCCATTCAGGAATTAATCTCCAATCCGGAACTCGATCTGTTAGAAGCCTACTGACCATGAGTCGTTGCCTTCTTTCACCCTCAGGCACCTCGGGAGCTTTTGTCCACATTGTCAGCACTTTCTCTTTGGTTCCCTGTGAATCTGTCGTATATTACTTCAGCTTCTGGAACCAATTTCTCCTCCATGCCTCCCAAACGACGCCTCGAACCCGGGAAAGAATACCCGATTCCGCACGAGAACCGGTATATCCACGAGATGATATCGGAGACGATCGCGCAGTTGACCCATGACTACGCGCCCGGGGACACCCCGCGGGAGTTTCACCCCAAGGAGCACGCCCTGCTCAAGGCCGAGTTTATCGTGAATCCCGACCTGGCCGGCGACCTGCGCGTCGGGCTGTTTGCCGAGCCTCGGACCTACCTGGCCTTTGTGCGCTACTCCAATAGTAGTCACGTGCCTAAGCCCGACATCAAGAAGGATGTGCGCGGCATGGTCCTCAAGCTCACCGGCGTCCCGGGCGAGAAGCTGCTCAACAATGGTAACCGCACCGACGTACAGGACTTCCTGTTGGCCAGCAACCAGCGGTTTTTTGCCCGGGAAATACGCGAGTTTCAGAAGACCATCAAGGCGGTGACGGGCCCACCCCTCGGGCTACTCGGCTATCTACTCTCCAGCCCGCGCCACCTCGCGGTGCTGCGCCGCAGCCTGTAGGCCAATGGCCGCTACGGCAACCTGCTGCAAATCCCCTATTGGAGTACCACGCCCTATCAGTTTGGTGATCCCGCGCGAGCGGTCAAGTATCACTTGCGGCCCGTAAGTGGAGAAAAGGATCCTATCCCGAAAAAACCGAACGATTGGTACTTGCGTGAGGCCATGAGCCGCACCCTGCGCGAACAAGAGGTATGGTTTGACTTCATGGTGCAGTTTCAGGAACATCCCGAAACCATGCCCATCGAGGACTCGACCATCATTTGGACTTCGCCCTACGTAAAACTGGCCAAGCTGCGCATTCTCCAGCAAGATTTTGCCCATGAAGCGCAGCTGGCGAAAGGCCAAAACATGTCCTTCAATCCCTGGCATAGTCTGTCGGCGCATCGCCCCCTCGGCGGCCCCAACCGGGCCCGCCGTGCCATCTATGCTTCCCTCTCCGAATTTCGCCTGAGCCGGAACCAGGCTCCGGCCCCGCTTCCCCCTTCTCCCCCTGTAATCACCTCACCTATGCCCCCCTCCAACAAGCAAATCGTCATGGAGATGATGTCCGCCTACGAGCACAAGGACATCCCAAAAGTCCTGAGTATGATGTCGACCGACGTCGTGTGGTTCACGCCCGGCGACCCCAAAACCATCCCCTTCTCTGGTACGCACCTCGGCCGGGAAGGGGTGGCAGCCTACTTTGGCCTGCAAGCCAAAATCCTGAAGTTCACCGCCTTTAAACCCCTGGGACTGGTCGGATCGGACGATGAACCGAGACAGGTGGTCCTCATCAACGAGACGGCGCTGGTACTGGCGACCCAAAAAACCTACACCATGGACTTTGCCCTCGTGATCACCCTCGAAAACCAAATGGTGACCCACGTCGAGGTGCTTATGGACACGCAACAGGTAGCCGAGGCCTTTCAGCCGGACAAGAAGTAACGGTAGCGTGCGCTTTGGATAAAAATCGCTTTTCGTGACTCCAATCAACGATTGTCATGCTGAAGGAAGTGAAGCATCTCATGGGACACGCGAGATCCTTTACCGGCGCCCTGCGGACTGGCTCAGGATGGCACCCAATCATTTGATGTACAGCCGATTAAAAAAAAACTTTCTCCGTTTATCCTAAACTCACGGTAGTTAGTGGAAAAGGCCTTTTCGATCTGCGATATCCCCTCACAACGGAAACGGACTCCCCCAGAGCCGATTGGCCCCATCCACATAAAGGGTCTCGCCGGTGATGTAGCTCGCCATCGGGCTGGCGAGAAAGAGGACCGGACCCGCCACCTCCTCTACCGTGCCCAGGCGCTGCATGGGGATATGATCGGCCAGACCTTGTAGCAGGTGCGGGGGATACTGATCCAGCCCGCTGGACTGGATGAAGCCCGGCGCCACCGAATTGATCCGGATGCCTTTCCGGCTCCACTCCACGGCCAGGGACTTGGTGAGGTTGTCGACCCCGGCGCGGGCCGCGCCGGTATGGGCCATGCCCGGAAAGCCCCGGTACACATTGGCGATCACATTGACCACGGAGCCGCTTTTCTGCGGCAAAAAGAAGACCTCCGCCATGGTCCGGGTCATGAACCAGGTGCCGTTGAGGTTATTGTTGATGACCGCCAGCCAGCCCTTGTCCGAGATGTACTCGGCCGGCGACGGGAATTGCCCCCCGGCATTGTTGACCAGGATGTCGAGGCGACCGGCCTCGGCTTTGATGGCCGCGGCCAGGGCCTTGACCTGCTCCGGCTCCCGGATGTCGCAAGGGATGCCCGAACACGGCCCCAGGGCCGCCAGCTTTTCGGCCGCTTCGGCCAGGGGCTCGGCCTTGCGCGAGGCGATGAATACCCGCGCCCCGTGGCGCAAAAACTGCTCGGCGATGGCGTAGCCGATCCCGCTACGGCCGCCTGTAACGAGGACGACCTGGTCTTGGAAAAGGTTTTGGGAAAACATTGGAGTGAGAGGTCAGAAGTCAGAGGAGAGAAGTCAGAGAAAAAGGGGCTTCGAACCAGGAACCAGGAACCAGGAACCTACGAAACCCGAACTTCCGTCAAACCCAGCATGGCGCGGGTCTCGGCGATGGTGGCGGGTTCGCGGCCCAACATGCGGGCGAGGCGCACGCCCGCCTCGACGAGTTCGCCATTCGATTTGGCCATCGGGCCTTCGGGCAGGTAAAAATTGTCCTCCAGGCCCACCCGGAAGTGGCCGCCGAGGGTACAGGCCACCGCCGCCAGCGCCCATTGCTTGCGGCTGATGCCGATCACCTGCCAGTGCGCCCCGGCCGGCACCGAGCGGGCCTGGTGCAACAGGTTCTCGGTGGTGGCGGGGATGCCCCCCATCACGCCCATCACAAAGCTGAACACCCGGGGCTGCGGCAGCAGCCCCATATCGATCAGCGGCATCGCATTGTGGATGTGGCCATTGTCAAAAACCTCCATCTCGGGCAGGGTGCCCGCCTCGCGCATCTTCTCCAGATAGAAGCGGATGTCGCTGAAAGGGTTCTGAAACACCGTTTCCCAGTGAAAAGACTTGGTCTTGCGGGAGTAGATCCCATAGTTCATGCTGCCCATATTGAGGGCCGCCATCTCGGGCCGCAGCGCGCTGATGTGGTGAATGCGCTCTTCCCGGCTGATGCCCACCGCGCCGGTGGAATAGTTGATGATGACGTCCGGGCAGCGGGCCCGTACTTCCTCACCGATGCGGCGATAGGTCTCAATGTCGTAGGCAGGGGCCCCGTTGTCCTGCCGGGCGTGAATGTGCAGGATGCTCGCCCCGGCCTCCACGGCACGGCGGCCTTCCTCGGCAATCTCTTCCGGCGTGTAGGGGATGTAGGGGCACTGCGCGCGGTTGGCGGCGACGCCGGTCAGGGCAGCGGTGAGGACGATTTTTTGTTGTGGCATGGGATGAAGGTAAAGAGGAAAAAGGGGAGCTATTAAGACCAAACCGGCGGGCGGCCCTCCCGGAAAGCCTGCATGCCCTCGCGGGCATCAGGCGTTTGCAGGCAGCGCAGCAGCATCTGCTGCAGATAGGCCTGCGGGTTCGCCGGCGGGTCCCGCCGCAGCTGATCGTAGGCCTCCAGCCCCAGGCGAATCGCCGCCGGGGATTGGGCGACCACCTCGGCCAGGATCTGATCCACGGTAGCGCCGACCGCCTCGCGCGGGCAGGCATGGGTAATCAGCCCATAGGACAGAGCCTGGGCCACGGGCAGATCCGTCCCCCGCAGGCACCAGTCGAGGACGGCCCGGGCCGGCATGACACGCATCAGGGCCTCCATCACCTGAAAGG